>NZ_JBWZET010000202.1:0-19484 GCF_056722145.1 Rhizomicrobium sp.
CTAAGGCTTCGTCTTCAGGCCGACGGTCGCGGTCAGGATCAGCGGGATCGCGACCACCAGGGACCACGGTCCGGCAATCCAATACGCAAGGCCCGACCACAAGAACAACGCGAACATGCTTCACTCCGTCCCTCACGCTACGGCAGGGCGGGCTAACGGGCGGTTGTTAAAGCCGGTTAACGAATCGTGAGAAGCGCTTGCAAGATTTGCCGAGCTGCGACCTCTGCTCAACGCTTTGTGGAATTGGTCCGCTCTACCACCAGATAAAGTGGTGCCTGCGACCCGCGCTAGCTTGCGCCGCGGCCGACTCGCTGGTACAGGCTCAGCGCTTCAGAGATTGGTCGCTCGACCGCCGGGGAACGCCGTGTTCGCCGCCGGTTTCGCACAATCTGGTCGGGCGCGCAGCCCGCCGCAAGCGCGCCCCGTAAACACAAGAGGAGTGCGCGCCATGCCCGACATTCGTGAAGCCCTTACCTTCGACGATGTGTTGCTGGTTCCCGCCGCCTCCGAGGTGCTGCCGGCCCAGGTCGACACCCGCACCCGCCTCACCAAGACGGTCGAGCTTGGCATTCCGCTGCTCTCCGCGGCGATGGACACCGTCACCGAGGCGCCGCTCGCCATCGCCATGGCCCAGTCGGGCGGTATGGGTGTGGTGCACAAGAACCTCTCAATCGAGGAGCAGGCCGAGCACGTCCGCCGGGTCAAGCGCTACGAAAGCGGTATGGTGGTGAATCCGGTGACGATCGGTCCGGAGGCGACCCTCGCCGATGCACTGCAGCTGATGCAGAAGCACAATATCTCCGGCGTGCCGGTGGTGGTGGGTGCGGCTTTGGGCCAGCCGGGCAAGCTGGTCGGCATTCTCACCCATCGCGACGTGCGCTTCGCCATCGATCCGACCCAGACGGTGTCGGAGCTGATGACCAAGGATAATCTGTGCACGGTCACTGCCGGCGTCTCGATGGGCCGCGCCCGCAAACTGCTGCACGAGCGCCGCATCGAGAAATTGCTGGTGGTCGACGAGGATTACCGCTGCACCGGCCTCATCACGGTGAAAGACATCGAGAAGGCGCAGAAATTCCCCAACGCCTGCAAGGATGAGCGCGGGCGCCTGCGGGTGGCGGCGGCGACCTCCACCGGCGAAGACGGCATCCGCCGCGCCATGGCGCTGATCGAGGCCGAGGTCGACGTGGTAGTGGTCGATACCGCCCACGGCCATTCCAAGGGCGTTCTGGAAACCATCGCGGCAATCAAGAAATACTCGAATTATACCCAGGTTCTCGGCGGCAATGTCGCCACCGCCGACGGCGCCAAGGCGCTGACCGATGCCGGTGCGGATGCCGTGAAGGTCGGCATCGGCCCGGGCTCGATCTGCACCACGCGCATCGTGGCCGGCGTCGGCGTGCCCCAGCTCACCGCGATCATGGATGCGGTGGAAGAAGCCGGCAAGCAAGGCATTCCGGTGGTCGCCGACGGCGGCATCAAATTCTCCGGCGATCTCGCCAAGGCGATTGCCGCCGGTGCCTCGGTGGCGATGGTCGGCTCGCTGCTGGCGGGCACCGAGGAAGCGCCCGGCGACGTGTTCCTGTTCCAGGGCCGCTCCTACAAGGGCTATCGCGGCATGGGCAGCCTTGGTGCGATGGCGCGCGGCTCGGCCGATCGCTATTTTCAGGCCGAGGTTAAGGACAATCTGAAGCTGGTGCCGGAAGGCGTGGAGGGCCAGGTGCCGTACAAGGGCCCGGTCGCAGGCGTCATCCATCAAATCATCGGCGGCTTGCGCGCGGCGATGGGTTACACCGGCTGCCCCACCGTCGAGGACTTCCACAAGAACGCCAAGTTCGTGCGCATCACCGGCGCCGGCCTCTCCGAAAGCCACGTCCACAACGTCACCGTCACGCGCGAAAGCCCGAACTATCCTGGAGTGCACTAATTGACACCTGCCGCGCGCCTGCAGGCCGCCATCGAAGTCCTCACGGCGCTGGAACAGACGCCGGCACCCGCGGACCGCGTATTGCGTGATTTCTTCCGGGCGCGGCGCTATGCCGGCTCCAAGGATCGCGCCGCCGTGGCGAACCGCGTCTTCGATTGCCTGCGCCACGCCTATTCCTATGCTTGGCGCATGCACAGCCCGTGGCCGCGCCGTCTGGTGATCGCTTCGGTTCTCGCCGAGGGTGCCGATCCCGCCACCTTCTTCACCGGCGAGGCCTATGCCCCCGCCGCGCTCGACGCCGGCGAACGCCAGGCGCTGGACACCCCGCGCGAAGATCCGCCGCTCAATGTCCACGGCGAATATCCGCCGTGGCTTGAAGGCGATCTCGAACAGGCATTCGGCGAAACCCTCGTCGCCGAAATGGCCGCGATGCAAACCCGTGCGCCGGTCGACATTCGCGTCAACACCCTGAAGACGACGCGCGAAAACCTCATCGACGCGCTGGCTGCGGAAGGCTTCGATGCCAGGCCGACGCCGCACGCCGCCACCGCCTTGCGTCTCGACGGCACCACGACCGCAAAGCTCTCGGCGTCGCCGTTGTTCACTACCGGTCAGTTCGAATTCCAGGATGAGGCCGCCCAGTTCGCCGCCGCGTTGTGCGAAGTTCATCCCGGCGCCCGCGTGCTCGATTACGCCGCCGGGGCCGGTGGCAAGGCGCTGGCACTGGCGGTGGCGATGGCCAACAAGGGCGAGATCGTTGCCCACGACATCGATTCCGGGCGTCTCGCGATGATCGGCCCGCGCGCCACCCGCGCCGGCATCACCATTATCAAGACGACAACCAGCCTGCCGCCGCGCCTGTTCGATCTCGTCCTCCTCGATGCACCATGCTCCGGCACCGGGACGTGGCGGCGCCAGCCGGAATTGCGCGTCCGCCTCAAGCCCGAGCGCCTCGCCGACCTGATCGCCTTGCAAGCCGATTTGCTGGTGAAGGCCGCCGCGTTCGTGAGGCCCGGCGGACGGCTGGTCTACGCGACGTGCTCGGTGCTGCCGTCTGAAAACGACGCCCAGATTGCCGCGTTTCTGGGCACCCATCCCGCGTTCACCGCCGATCCCGCCACGTTCTTCCGCGCCTCGCCACTGCGCACCGGGACCGACGGGTTCTTCACAGCCGTATTGCAAAGGGAAGGGTGAACCGTGTTGGCATGTCCTCCCACCCATGTTGGGATTGCACGCGGAGACGCGGCGGCGCGGAGCGATATCGCGTTTGATGCGCGGTGTCGGCTGATGTCGAGGAGCCGAGGCGGTTACGTTTGGCACATCCGCTCCGCGTCTCCGCGTGAAAATGTTTTTTGTCTGATAAGGAAAGCAAGATGACCGCTCCCGTTCTCGTGCTCGACTTCGGCTCCCAGGTCACCCAGTTGATCGCTCGTCGCGTGCGCGAGATCGGCGTCTATTGCGAGATCGTGCCGTTCAACAAGGCCGAGGCCGCGCTGGCCGAGAAGCCGCAGGCGATCATCCTCTCCGGCGGCCCGATGAGCGTGCACGAACAGGGCAGCCCGCGAGCGCCCGAAAGTGTGTTCACGGCGGGTGTGCCGGTGCTCGGCATCTGCTACGGCGAGATGACGATGTGCGCCCAGCTTGGTGGCCGGGTGGAAAGTGGCCACGCCCGCGAGTTCGGCCGCGCCGACATCGTGATCCGCGCCGGTTCGCCCTTGCTCGACGGTCTCGGTGATGCCCACAGCCGTGAGCCGGTGTGGATGAGTCACGGCGACAAGATCGTCTCCATTCCGCCGGCCTTCACGGTGGTCGCCACCTCGGAGAATTCGCCATTCGCCGTCATCGCCGATGAAGCGCGGAAGTTTTATGGCGTCCAGTTCCATCCCGAAGTCGCCCACACCCCGCGCGGAATCGAGATTTTGCGCAACTTCGTCGTCGGCATCGCCGGCGTCACACCGGATTGGAACATGCGCGCCTTCAAGGAGCAGGCGATTGCCCGCATCCGCGCCCAGGTCGGCAAGGGCAAAGTGATCTGCGGCTTGTCGGGCGGCGTCGATTCCTCGGTCGCGGCGGTTCTCATTCACGAGGCCATCGGCGATCAGCTCACTTGCATCTATGTCGACACCGGCCTGATGCGCGCCGGCGAGAGCGAAGAAGTGGTGAGCCTGTTCCGCGGCCACTACAACATCCCGCTCTTGCACGCCGACGCCTCCAACATGTTCCTCGAACAGCTTGAGAGCGTTTCCGATCCCGAGAAGAAGCGGAAAATCATCGGCAAGGCGTTCATCGACGTGTTCGATTACGAAGCCGCGAAGGTCGGCGGCGCCGAGTTCCTCGCCCAGGGCACGCTCTATCCCGACGTGATCGAATCCACCTCGGCGACCGGCGGTCCGTCGGCAACGATCAAGAGCCATCACAACGTCGGCGGCCTGCCGGCACATATGAAGATGAAGCTGGTCGAGCCGTTGCGCGAGCTGTTCAAGGACGAGGTGCGCGCGCTCGGCCGCGAGCTTGGCCTGCCCGAAGCCTTCGTCGGCCGCCATCCCTTCCCCGGGCCGGGCCTCGCCATCCGCGTACCCGGCGAAATCAGCCGCGACAAGCTCGAAATCCTGCGCAAGGCCGACACCATCTATCTCGAAGAAATCCGCAGCGCCGGTCTCTATAATGAAATCTGGCAGGCGTTTGCGGTGCTGCTGCCGGTAAAGACCGTCGGCGTGATGGGCGACGACCGCACCTACGATTACGTCTGCGCCCTTCGCGCGGTGACGTCATCCGACGGTATGACCGCCGACTTTTATCCGTTTACGCACGATTTCCTCGCCCGCGTCTCGACCCGCATCGTCAACGAGGTCAAGGGCATCAATCGCGTCTGCTACGACATCACGTCGAAGCCGCCCGGAACCATCGAGTGGGAATGATGAGCCTCTACGCGTTAGTGCAGTCCTTATGATTCGTCTCGACAACGTCAGTAAGCAGAACGGCCATCAGATCCTGTTCATCGAAGCATCGATGGGCATCCAGAAGGGGGAGAAGGTAGGTCTCGTCGGTCCCAACGGCGCCGGCAAGACCACGGTTTTCCGCCTGATCGCGGGCGAGAACCTGCCCGACGACGGCCAGGTGGCAATCGATTCCGGCATGACCATCGGCTATTTCAGCCAGGATGTCGGCGAGATGTCGGGCCAGAGCGCGGTGGCGGCGGTGATGGATGGCGTCGGCCCGGTGAGCGAACTCGCCGCCGAAATGGCGCGCCTCGAAGCGGCAATGGTCGATCCCGATCAGCTCGACAATATGGAAACGCTCGTCGAGCGATACGGCGATGTGCAAGCCGAGTTCGAAAAGCTCGACGGCTATGCCTTGGAAGCCCGCGCCCGCGAGGTCCTAGCCGGGCTCAGCTTCAGCCAGGAGCGCATGGACGGCGACGTCGGCATGCTCTCCGGCGGGTGGAAGATGCGCGTCGCGCTCGCCCGTATCCTGCTGTTGCGGCCCGATGGCATGCTGCTCGACGAGCCGAGCAACCATCTCGATCTCGAAAGCTTGATCTGGCTGGAGGATTTCCTCAAGCGCTATGACGGCGCGCTGTTGATGACCTCGCACGACCGCGCCTTCATGAACCGGATCGTCGGCAAGATCGTCGAGATCGACGGCGGCGCCTTCACCACCTATTCCGGCAATTACGATTTCTACGAGCAGCAGCGCGCTCTCAGCGAAGAGCAGCGCCAGGCCCAGTTCGAACGCCAGCAGGCGATGCTCGCCAAGGAGATCAAGTTCATCGAGCGCTTCAAGGCGCGCGCCTCGCATGCAGCGCAGGTCCAGAGCCGCGTCAAGAAGCTCGACAAGATCGAAAAGGTGGAACCGCCGCGGCGCCGCCAGTCGGTGCAGTTCGAATTCCGCAGCCCGGCGCGTTCGGGCGATGACGTGGCGAGCTTCAAGGGCGTGCACAAGGCCTATGGCCGCCACGCGATCTATTCGGGCCTCGATTTCCAGGTGCGCCGCCGCGAGCGTTGGTGCGTGTTGGGTGCCAACGGCGCGGGCAAGTCGACGCTGCTGAAACTGGCGGCGGGCGCGATCACGCCGGATCAGGGTTCGGTGACGATCGGCAGCGCCGTCAAGATGGGTTATTTCGCCCAGCACGCCATGGATCTTCTCGATGGCGAGCACACGATTTTCGAATCCCTTGAAGAGTCGTTCCCGACCGCGGGGCAGGGCGTGTTGCGCACGCTGGCGGGATGCTTCGGCTTTTCCGGCGACGATATCGAGAAACCTTGCCGCGTGCTGTCGGGCGGCGAGAAGGCGCGTCTGGTGATGGCCAAGATGCTCTATGATCCGCCGAACTTCCTGGTTCTCGACGAACCGACCAACCATCTCGACATGGCGACCAAGGAAATGCTGGTCGGCGCGCTGGCGGACTTCGAAGGCACCATGCTGTTCGTTTCGCACGACCGCCACTTCCTGGCGGCGCTGTCCAATCGCGTGCTGGAACTCACGCCCGAGGGCGTGCACCAGTATGGCGGCGGCTACACCGAATACGTCGCCCGCACCGGCCAGGAAGCGCCGGGCCTGCACCCCGGCGATTAGTGCGGGCGACGAACGGTCACGTTACCGGTCGGATGCCGACGTCGCGTTGGAGGACAGGATGGTGGCAGCGGAACGCGGCATAGTTGGCCGGACGCATAGCCGTTCGTCGCGGGTCCTTCGATGCGCAAGTCGACGATTGAATCGCAGAATGCCTATCTCCTCAAGCAGCAGCGCGATTTTCGCGCCGCCGCCGATATCGTGACCGACGCGTGGTCGGCCTTTCCGGAAGTGGCGGCCATTGGGGTGATCGGATCGGTCGCCAAGCCGTTGTGGAAAGAGATTCCGCGGTTTCGCGAATTCCGCCGTGCCGGCATCGAAGTTTGGCATGAATGCCACGACCTCGATTTGGCGGTGTGGCTTGATCGTCTCGACCGGCTTGCCGATCTTCGTCGGACGGCAGCGGTCACCATGCGTCGCGCCTATGAAGCGGGCACCGCGCCCGGTGTTGCGGATCAGCAGTTCGACGTGTTTTTGTTCGAGCCGGGCAGCGATCGCTATCTCGGCCGTCTGTGCCACTAAAATACGTGCCCCAAAGGCAAGCCAAAATGCCTGGTCCCAGGCTGCGGTATGCCGGCGTTCAACCAGCGGGTCGCAGAGTTTGAACCTGACGCCGACATTCTCGTTCCGGCGCGGGATGCGATGTTGTACCGGCGCGGCGAAGGCCGGTTGCGTTCCGCCCTTGATTTGCCTGCGTCCCCGCCATAGCTGCATCGGCGTTCGTCCGCTATCGGCCCGGCTGCCGATTTGGTATGCCAGTTGCGCATTGACGAAGTCGCATCCATGAGCCTCAGTGTCGTTGATCTGTTTACCCTCGGGATCGGGCCTTCGAGTTCCCATACCGTCGGGCCGATGCGCGCGGCGCATGCCTTTGCGCAACTCGCGCTGGCAGAAGCAACACCGATCGCGCTCCGGTGCGAGCTGTTCGGCTCGCTGGCGCTGACCGGCCGCGGGCATGGCACCGATGCGGCGATTGTGCTCGGCCTTGGCGGTTGGCTGCCCGAAACGGTGGAGCCCGACGACATCGCTGGGCTCGTCGCGGCCGTCGCCGAGACCGGCAGCATCATGCTGGCGGACCGCGCCGCGGTGCCGTTCCGCGCCGCGACCGGCATCGTCTTCCGCAGCGAGTTTCTTGCCGAGCACGCCAACGCGATGCGTTTTACCGCGACCTATGGCGACGGCCCGACGCTGACCAAGACCTATCTTTCGATCGGTGGCGGCGCGATTTGTGCCCAAGGCGAGGCGCCGCTGCGCACCAATGTCGCCGTGGCGTATCCATTCCAATCGTCCGCCGAATTGCTGGCCGCCGGTCGCAACGCCAACCTCTCGATCTCCGACATCATGTGGGCCAACGAGGAGGCGTGGCGATCGCGCGCTGAAACCGAAGCCTTCATCGACAGCGTGCGCGAGGCGATGATCAAATGCGTCGCGCGCGGCTGTCGCACCGATGGCATCTTGCCCGGCGGGCTCAACGTTCAGCGTCGCGCCAAGAAACTGCACGAGAAGCTGCTGGAGCGGGGCCCGCGCAGCGATCCCTCGCTGGTGTTCGAGTGGGTCAGCCTCTACGCGCTCGCCGTCAACGAAGAGAACGCGGCCGGCGGCCGGGTCGTCACCGCGCCCACCAACGGCGCCGCCGGTGTGCTGCCGGCCGTGCTGAAATACTACGAGGTGTTCGTCCCCACCGCGACGCGCGAAGGCGCCCGCACGTTCCTGATGACGGCGTCGGCAATCGGCTTTCTCTACAAACTGCGCGCCTCCATTTCCGGCGCCGAGATGGGTTGCCAGGGCGAGGTCGGCGTCGCCTGCTCGATGGCGGCGGCGGGTTTGGTCGCGGCACTCGGCGGCAGCAACGGACAAATTGAAAACGCCGCCGAGATCGGCATGGAACACAATCTCGGCCTCACCTGTGATCCGATCAAAGGCCTGGTGCAGATCCCCTGCATCGAGCGCAACACCATGGGCGCGGTCAAAGCGATCAACGCCGCGTATCTGGCGCTGCAAGGCGACGGCCGCCACGTCGTTTCGCTCGATGCGGTGATCGAAACCATGCGTCAGACCGGCCTCGACATGCGTACCAAATACAAAGAAACCGCCCTCGGCGGCCTCGCCGTCAACGTGGTCGAGTGCTAGCCGCCCAGCACCTTCCGCAGCGAGGCTTCGATCTGGCCGCCGCAATAGGCATCGCCGTAGTCTTCGCGCGCTTTGGCGGCGAGGCGGGCCAGAGGCGGCAGGGCGCTGACGCGTCGTGCCAGGGCTGCGGTCAGCGGCGCAGTGTCGTCGAGCATCGCCGCAATCGCCGCGAAGCGGTCGGTCATGGTCGACCACAGCGTCGCGGTGACGACGTCGGCGATGCCCGGCTTGTCGCCGCCGAGCAGGAATCCGCTATCCGCCTTCAACCCATGGCCGCGGCCGGTTTCCTCCCACAGCGCCATCCATTTTTTCAGCCGCGGAACGAAGGCGTGCCAACGCTTCCCGGTCCACATCTCGCGACCGCCGTCGAGGGTCATCTCGTCGATCACGTCATTGGCATCGGCGACGATCTTCAGGGTCATCGCGCGTAGTGCCGCGGTGGTGGGCAGAAGGTCGAGCGTCTCGCCGAGATACAGCACGATCGCCGGCATTTCCGCGATGGCAACGCCGGCCGTTTTGTCGACCAGCAGCGGCGGCCCCATGAAGGGAACCGGCATGTCGCTGACCGCGCCTTGCATCAACGCCGAAATCGCGTCGTCGCCGGCTTCGCTCCAGGATTTGCCGGCAAACGCCAGCACCGCGCGCACGAACTGGCCGCGAAACGGCACCGACCAGTAATAGAGTTCATAATTGGACATGACACCTCTCTGCGAAACAACGCCGCCGAGGGCCTGAAGTTCTTTCTGCCCTCTTGCCTTCAAGTTCCTCATTTGTTCTAGTGCGGCCGCGGGCCAATCGGCGAGTCTTTGTGTCATCTCAAGCAGCGTTCGATTTTTGTCAGCGTCCGGTGCGGGTGAAAAAGCCGGAGCGGTTGGTCTTCGCGTTGCTGCCCGATGACGCCGGCGCGTTTGTCGCGACCGAATGTTTCGAGCGCTTCCGCATCGCCAATGACTGGGAGGGGATGCGGCTGAAACCGGTGGTGGTGCTGCAATCGCTGGCGGAAACCAGCGAGGCGGTGCTGTTTGCGGCCAAGCTGGCGGGGCAGGCGGTGCCGGCGGCGGGGCTCAAGCTGGCGTTCGATGCCATCGCCACCCTGCCGCCGCACCTTCTGGCGTTGACCAGCCGCGACCCGCTGCTGGCCACCATTCATGCCGATCTCGACGCCGCGATCCGGCGCAACGGTCTGGCTGCGGCCGAAAGCATGCCGTTTCTGGCGCTGGGCGAGGGCAGCGTCCGGGTTCCGCCCGCAGCGGTCAAACCGGTGAAAATCCGCGTCACCGGCCTCGCCCTGCTGCGCGGCGAGGTGGGGGCGTTCCAGGTTTTGCGTCGCTGGCCGCTGCATCGCGCGCCGCCCGCGCAAACCGCGACCAATCGCAACCTGCCGGGGTGATGGCGCCGGGGCTAGGCTTCGCTGCCGCCGCTTGCTGCCGGAGTTTTCATGCGCCGCTTCGCCGTTCTCGCTCTCGCCGTCGTTGTCGCCGCGGCGCCGTCGTTCGCCAAATCCCATCGCGTGCGTCTGGCGCAGGTGTCGCCCGACATGGTGCAGACCGGCTCCGACATCACCGGCACTTTCGTGCCGCCGCGGCCCGGCTTCGATTACGACAAGCGCGTGGTGATGATCGCGATGCGCGACGGCGTCAAGCTGAACACTGTCATCCTGATCCCGAAGGGCGCCCACGATCTGCCGATCCTGCTCGAGCGCACGCCCTATAACGCCGCGGGATTTGTCGACGACAAGCCGCATATGCGCGATGCGGCGCGCATCGGCCAGCGCGAGTGGGTCGATGACGGCTACATCATCGTCTACCAGGACATTCGCGGCAAGCACGGCTCCGAAGGCGCCTATGTGATGACGCGCCCGCCGATGGGCCCGCTCAATCCGAGCCGCACCGACGACACCACCGATGCCTGGGACACCATCGACTGGCTGGTGAAAAACCTCAAACAGTCGAACGGCCGCGTCGGCATGATCGGTTCGTCCTATGACGGCTGGACGGTGGCGATGGCGCTGCTCGCTCCGCATCCCGCGTTGAAGGCCGCGGTGCCGGAAAGTCCGATGATCGATGGCTGGATGGGCGACGACTGGTTCCATAACGGCGCCTTCCGCCAGAACAGTCTCGACTATTACCTCGGCCAGACCACCAAGCGCGGCCGCGGCGAAACCATTCCGCGCGACGGCAGCGACGATTATCTCGCCTTCCTCGCGGCCGGCAGCGCCGGCGCCTATGCCGAATTGTATGGCTTCAAACAATTGCCATGGTGGAACCGCGTCGCCGGCCATCCCGCTTATGATGCGTTCTGGCAGGGTCAGGCGCTCGACCGCCTCGTCGCGGCGCATCCTTCCAACGTGCCGACGATCTGGCTGCAGGGCTTGTGGGACCAGGAGGACATGTACGGCGCGCTCACCACCTGGGAGGCGCTGAAGCGGTCCGGCCACGGCGCCAACAATCACCTCGTCATGGGGCCATGGTATCACAGTCAGGTCAACCGCAGCGCCGAAACGCTGGGGCCCTTGCACTGGAACGGCGACACCGCCGCCGATTTCCGCAAAAATGTGCTGCTGCCGTTCTTCAACGCCTATTTGAAGGATCGCGCCGCGCCGCCGCTGCCCGAGGCGATGATCTTCAACGCCAGCGAAAGGCGCTGGGACTCCTTCGCCGATTGGCCGGTCGCCGCCAGACAGGCGCTGACGCCGCTTTATCTTGCGCCCGGTTTCGGTCTCGATTTCACGCGGCCCGCCGCGGGCGAGGATTCCTATGTCTCCGATCCGGCGAAGCCGGTGCCGTTCTTGACCCCGCCGGTCGATTTCGCCGATCACAAGCGCTGGACGACGTGGCTGCTCGACGATCAGCGTGCCGTCGCCACGCGCCCCGATGTGCTGGTCTACGAAACGCCGGTCTTGACCCGCGCCGTGACGGTGCAGGGCGCACCGTTCGCCGACATCTTCCTCAAGACCAGCGGCAGCGATGCCGACGTGGTGGTGAAGATCATCGACGTCTATCCGGCGACCTGTTCCGAGCAGCCGGAGATGGCGGGGTATCAGCTTCCCGTCAGCCTCGATATTTTCCGCGGCCGGTATCGCAAGGGTTTCGACCAGCCGACCGCGTTCACGCCCGGCGAATCCACCGAAATCAAATTCCGCCTGCCGACGATGAACTATGTCTTCAAGCCCGGCCATCGCATCATGGTGCAGATCCAGTCGAGCCTGTTCCCGCTCTACGACCGCAACCCGCAGACCTTCGTGCCCAACATCTTCTTCGCCAAGCCGGGCGACTTCCAGAAGGCGACCATCACGGTGGAACGCGGCGCCAGCGCCGTGTTATTGCCGGTGAAATGAATCCTCGCCCCTTGTGGGAGAGGACGCAAAATCTTGCACTTAGCTGAGCGCACGAGCGGCAATGCGCGACGGGTTCGAAGCTAAGTGCTAGATTTTGCTGGTGAGGGGGATTCTCCTTATCTCCCGCACCAGCAAGGACAGCTCATGCCCATCATCCTCCATGGCATCAAGAATTGCGACACCATGAAGAAGGCCTTTGCCTGGCTTGAGCAGCACGCCATCGCCTACGATTTTCACGATTACAAGAAAGTGCCGCCGACCAAGGCGCAGCTGACGCGATGGTGCCGCGCTGCCGGCTGGGAGAAGGTGCTCAACCGCGCCGGCCCGACCTTCCGCAAGCTGCCCGACGCCGCCAAGGCCGACCTGACGCCGGAAAAAGCGATCGCGCTGATGCTGTCGAACCCTTCCATGATCAAGCGCCCGATCCTCGAAGCCGGCGATGCGCTGGAGGTCGGTTTCAAGCCCGAAACCTACGCCGCCCGGTTCGCAAAATAGCGGCAACCTCCCGGCCCTTCGCGCGTTATCGCCGATTGCCCCAGGGAGAGCCTGATGTATGTCGATGGTTTCGTGATTGCCGTGCCCACTGCCAACAAGGACAAGTTCGTCGCGCAGGCCAACGACATCGATGCCGAATTCCTCAAGCTCGGGGCGGTGCGCGTGGTGGAATGCTGGGGCGATGACGTGCCCGACGGCAAGCAGACCGATTTCAAGCGCGCCGTGCAGGCGACCGGCGACGAGACGGTGGTATTCTCGTGGATCGAATGGCCCGACAAAGCCACGCGCGACGCCGGCATGGCCAAGCTGCACGAGATGATGCAAAGCGATCCCCGTTTCGACCCGAAAAAGAGCCCGCCCTGCTTCGACGGCAAACGCATGATCTTCGCTGGCTTCACGTCGGTGCTGACGCTGGAGTAACGCCTTGGGCCGTGATGCTCAATCGGCGGAAATCCCCGCCGCATAAGGTTAATCGAGTGCGCGTGATGCCTTGCCGATCGCTAATGGGTTGCACATACAAACAGAATCATCTTTGACGCTGGCTTTTGCGGGAATACGATCCTGGCGTAGTGGCGGGGGGATCGTCCATGAGCCCGAGAGATACCTATACGTATTGCGATTACTGCAAGCGCGAGGGCAGTGATTATAAGAACTACAAATGCACTCATTGCGGTGCGATCGGCTGCTACCGCGAGGGCTGTCCCAATCGTAACTGGACCAGCAACGTCTGGGTTGGCGATACTTGTTGGGCATGCGGCCAGCACGATTGCGTGACGCCGCGCGACTCCACGCTGTTGGGCGCCGTCGCTGCCGACACCGCCAAGCGTGATGCCGTGCTTGGTCGAATGCGTGACTATCGTTGTTCTGGGCCGCCGGAGCCGGCGACGCCGCCATCGTTTTTGTACCGGCTCGTGCATCCGTTCCACCGGACTGGCGGGCGGCTGCGCGGCTTCAACATTTCGTCGAATGGCGCGACGGCGGAACGCATCCAAAGCCTGTTGGGTCGTATGGGCTGCAGGGTCGATGCGGTCGACACTTCCGACAACATGGTGGTGATCGAATTCGCCTTTCCCGAGGATGACGGTCTTTGTCTTGCGTTCCTGACCGATCGGCTGCGCGACGGCAGCTATTTTCGCTGCAATATTGCCGCGCGGGTCGGTCTTGAGCTTCCGCCCGATTGGATCAATGAGCTGAATCGATACTCGAAGTTCCTAAAATTCTACAACGTCCAGAACAATTCGCTTTTTGTCGAATTTGCGTTCCAGCTTGTCGATCTGCCCGACAATTCGATCTTTGCCAACCTTGTCATTTTCCACGGCAGCATCATGCGTCTCATTTCAAACGGCTTCGTCTATGAGGGCATGAAGGAGGCCGCGGTTGTTCCGGGCAGCCCGCAGCGGCAGAGCGAGGCCAGCGACACGGCTGTTGCCGATCGGGTGTTGAGCGACCGGCGGGCTCGGGCGGTTATCCGCCGGCGTGGACTGCTGAGCCGGCAAAACTATCCCGGCAAGGGTGGCGCGCCCTGGACGGCGGAGGACGAGGACCATGCCTGGAAAATCGGTGTCGTCCACGCTTATGCCCTCGAGAAATTCAATCCTCCGAGCCAGGCGGCCTATCGCGGCGTTTATTTGAGCGGCTACAAGGAGACGACCGACGATGAAGGGCTGAACAACGAGTATCCGGATTCGTGACGGCGCGCGCCGAAGCTGCCACACTTCGCCGATTAGCTACATCCTTTTCTGCCCCCGCGGGCGAGGCAGTTTTGTCACCGACACAATGGGGACGTGTCCGCGGAGCGGGGGCTTGCACCTCAACGAACGGCACATGAGCGCTCGCATCTCCCCAGACGACGGATTCAGACGTAACCTCCCCCTCGCGGGGGGATCGCGGCGCAATTGGGGTCAGAGTGGATTTTTCCGGCGCCTCCGCACCGTGAATCCGCCGGTTCGCAAAAATCCACTCTGACCCCAATTAGCTTCACGGACATCCCCGCCCGGCTTCGCTACGCCGGACGACCTCTCCCCGCTGAAGAATCGGGGCGAGGGCCGTAGTTAGCGCGCCCCCTCCCTCCAGCCCCCGGTCGGGTCTCCGCCGCAAAGCGGTCCCCTCATTAACCTTACTAAGTATTTTTTCCCACCACCTCTTGAAACGCAGAAATCAGTCCCAATCTTCTCGTTATACGAGAGGAGTCCCCGATGTCTGCAACCGATACTGAAAATCATCCCTGGCCCGAACGTCGGGTCGCCAGGGTCAGGAAGTTGAAGCCGAAGGTGCGGCCGGTGCCCGATTTGCCCGAGGGCGTTTCGGCGGCGGCGTTCAACGAGGCGACGCGCCGGGCGGTGACATGGCAGATGGCGGCGTTGCTCGACGATGGCGTCGGGCTGGCGCGCCGGATGTGCAGCGATCCGGTCTTTTCCGGTCCCGACGAGCGGGTGACCGCCACCCTGACCGCGGCGCGGATCATCAATGCCAACGCCAGCCTCGGCCGCGCGCTCGCCACCCTCACCCAGGTCGAGCAGCGCCGGCGCACCCTGATCGAGCATGTCGAGCCGTCCAAACCTTGGAACGATTCGAATTCGATTGAGGAAGGCAAGATCATTCGCGAGCTGCAGTTCAAGATGTGGCGCTACCTGAAAATGCTCACCGACGAGAGCCTCACACCGGAGCTCAAGGACGCCGACGACAGGGCCGCGGATATCGCCTTGCGGGAGGCGCGCCGTGTGCCCGCTCCCCCGGCGTAGGCGCGGCGGCCAGCCGGGCAACCGCAACGCGCTGAGGCACGGCCGGTTCACGCACCAACGCCGCGCTTTGCGCCGCGCGGTGACGGATTATCTGCGCGCCACCTATACCTTGCTCGATGCGCTCGGGCTGGGCCGGCCGCCGGCCAAGCGGACGACGCTGAGGCAAGGGGCGCGGCGCAGTTATCCCCACAATTCGGCCTCTTTTTTAGCCGCTCCGATTTCCTGTTATCAAAATCCGGCGCCGCGCGAATCACCTTGCGAGGAGGGGCTCCGAAATGCTGATTCGCTCCCCTCGTTAAGATCACCGGACTTGGAATGGAACAGGAAGCCTACCGCCACATACCCTACAACATCGAGGTGGAGCAGGCCCTGCTCGGCGCCATCCTGGTCGACAACCGCGGGCTGGAAGCCGTTTCCGGCCAGCTCAAGGCCGACCATTTTTACGATCCGCTGCATCAGCGCCTGTTCGAAACCATGGTGCAGGCGATCGAAGGGCGGGGCGCCATTGTCACGCCGCTCACCCTGCATGCCGCGCTCAAGTCCGATCCCGGTCTCGCCGAAGTCGGCGGCCACAGCTATCTCGCCGGCCTCGCCCAGGCCGCCCCCGCGCTGCCCAACCTCAAGGAGCTCGCCAAGATCCTCTACGATCTGGCGTTGCGTCGCACCTTGATTCGGGTCGGCGAGGACATCGTGAACACGGCCTATGAGGCGCCGCACGACAAGACGCCTCAGGACCAGATTCAGGATGCCGAAAAGGCGCTGTACCAGGTCAGCGAGAACGCCCGCTATGGCCAGGGCCCGATCGATTTTCACGAAAGTCTCAGCCGCGCCGTGCAGATGGCCGAAAAGGCCCAGCTTCGCGGCGGCAAGATTTCCGGCGTCACCTCCGGCTTCATCGAGGTCGACAAGCTGCTCGGCGGCTTGCAGCCGTCCGACCTGCTGATCGTCGCGGGCCGTCCCGGCATGGGCAAGACGGCGTTTGCGGTCAACATGGCATTCAATGCCGCCCATGCCTACGCCCAGGACGTGGCGGCGGGCGAGCCCGATCCGCGCGGGGCGCCGGTGCTGTTCTTCAGCCTCGAAATGGCGGCGCAGCAGATCAGCGCCCGTGTGCTCGCCGAGCGCGCCGAAATCGAGATGTGGCAGATCCGGACCGGCAAGTTCACCGAGCCGGAGTGGGAAAAGTTCGTACTGACGATGCAGGAACTTTCCACCGTGCCGTTCTACATCGACGATACCGGCGGCATTTCGATGGCTCAGATCGCCGCCCGTTCGCGCCGCCTCAAGAAAGAAAAGAACATCGGCGTCATCATGATCGACTACCTGCAATTGGTGACCCCGTCGCGGCAGGCGGAGAACCGGGTGCAGGAAATCACCGAGATTACCAAGGGCCTGAAGACCCTGGCCAAGGAACTGAACGTGCCGGTGATTGCGTTGTCGCAGTTGTCGCGTGGCGTCGATGCCCGCGACGACAAGCGGCCGGTGCTGTCGGACCTGCGCGAATCCGGCTCGATCGAGCAGGACGCCGACGTCGTGATGTTCGTGTTTCGCGAGGAGTACTATCTGGCGACGCGCCAGCCCGATCCGTCTTCGCCCGATTTCGCCAAGTGGCAGGAAAAGCTCGACCGCGCCACCAACAAGGCGGAAATCCTGGTCGAGAAACACCGCCACGGCGCCACACGCGCGATCGAACTGGTGTTCGAGGCCCGCTTCACCCGGTTCTCGAACCCGGTGCTGGATAGTTAACCGGCGCGGCGTGTCGGCGCACCTGGGGCCACTGTCAACCACGCGAAAGATCATTACGTCCCGGTATATAGTCGCCCGGGTTCGAGGCATGGCATAATGCCGGTTCCCGCTCACAAGGGCAGCAGGCACAGGGTGGCAGACACGACGTTGGTAGGTGAGTCCGCCACCTTGTTGGCAGACCTTCAGGCCCGACTGCGCCTCGCCGAAGAGGTGCGCAAGCGCAATCTGCGACGGCTCTATGCCGGCGTCGCGGTCGCGGTGGTGCACGTCGCGATCATCGTGCTGCTGGTGTTCTCGGAGTGGGTGCCGATCCCGATCGCCCGGATCAAGCAGATCGAGCCGCTGCAGTGGGTGACGTTGCCGTCGATGCACTCTCCCGACGCCAGGCAGACCAAGCCGAAGAGCCCGACCGTCGGCACCGTCGATCCCGATCTGATCCCCCGCATCCTGCATCCCAAGCCGCAGCAGGAAGAGAACAACGCCATCACCGACTACGGCCTCGCCCTCGGCCGCTCGCTCGCCTGCGGCGCCAACAGCTACGAGTGGCTGAACTCGAAGATGCGGGCCGAATGCCGGCGCCAGCCGTGGGATTTCGTCTACGATCGCTACGGCAACATCGTGCTCAACGCCCGCCCGCGCCAGATGCCGGATCAGGAAACGCTGCGGCCGAGCGATGTTCAGGCGCATGAGCGTAATACTGCGCCGGTATGCCCGACCAATGTCGATCCCAACGCGCCGTGCCTGTCCTCGATCTTCGGAGCTCATCGTTGACCGTTTCGCCGCACCCGAGAAGAAGCTTTGACGGCGGACCGGCGGGGCGGCATTGTCCGGCCATGGACCGCGCTGATGACGACAGTGTCACAGGTTTCGATGCGGCGTGCCTGACGGTGCGCACGTCGGCCATCGCTGCGAATTTCCGTACCGCGCAACGCCTTGCCAGCCCCTCGGTGGTTGCCGGCGTGGTCAAGGCGGACGCTTACGGCACCGGCCTCAAGCCCGCCGCCCGGGCGCTCGCCGACGCCGGTTGCGACACCTTCTTCGTGGCACGGCTGGAAGAAGGCATCGCACTGCGCGAACTGGTGCGGCGGGCCCGCATCTTCGTGCTCGACGGCGCCCAGCCCGACATGGTGCCGGCGCTGATCACGCACAATCTTACTCCCGTGCTCAATTCGCGGGCCGAGATCGCCGCCTGGTCGGCCGCGGCGGGTTCGACCAAGACCACGCTCGATGCCGCCGTGCATATCGACACCGGCATGAACCGGCTGGGACTGGCGCCATCCGAACTCAACACCCTCGCCGCCGAACATGGACGGCTTCTCGCCGGGCTTCGCGTCGTGTTGTGGATGAGCCATCTGGCCTGCTCCGACGAGCCCAACAATGCAATGAACGCGGTCCAGCTCGAGCGTTTCAAGACGGCGCTGGCGATCCTGCCGGAAGCTCCTGCGAGCCTTTCCGCATCGGGCGGCATCATGCTCGGCAAGGAATACCTGTTCGACATGGTGCGGCCGGGCGTGGCGCTTTACGGCGGTGCCCCGCATCCCGGCTTCGCCAATCCGTTCCAGCCGGTGGTGCGGTTGACGGCGCAGGTCATGCAGGTGCGCCACGCCGCCAAAGGCGAGACGGTCGGCTATGGCGCCCACTACCGCTTGAAGCGCCCGTCGCTCTTGGCCACCGCCGCGCTCGGCTATGCCGACGGCATTTTCCGCAGCCTGTCGAACAGCGGCTTTGTCGCGCTCAACGGCTTCAAGGCGCCGATCGTCGGCCGCGTCTCGATGGACCTTCTCACCATCGACGTCACCGACGTGCCGGAGCCGGTTGCAGCCGGCGACGACGTCGAACTGATCGGCGACACCATTTCGCTCGATGAGATTGCGACGGCTGCACATACCATCTCCTATGAAATCCTGACCTCGCTTTCGCGCCGCGCCAAGCGCCAGTACGAGGACATGCCATGAACTTTTTCGCTGCCGTAGGCCGGGCCACGCTCGACCTGCTTCAACAAATCGGCCGGCTGTCGATCTTTACGGCCGATGCTGTCACCAGCTTCGTGCGCCCGCCGATCTATTGGTCGCTGGTGTTCAAGCAGATCATGCGCATCGGCTATTACTCGCTGCCGGTGGTGGGCCTGACGGCGTTCTTCACCGGCGGCGTCTTGGCGCTGCAGATCTTTATCGGCGCCTCGCGCTACGGCGCCGAGCAGTTCGTGCCGACGGTGGTGCTGGTCGGCATCCTGCGCGAGCTCGGGCCGGTGATCGCCGGCCTGATGGTGGCGGGGCGCGTCGCCGCCGCGATCGCGGCCGAACTCGGCACCATGCGGGTGACCGAACAGATCGATGCGCTGACGACGCTGGCGACAAGGCCGATCAAATACCTGGTGGTGCCGCGGCTGATGGCGGCGCTGATCTCGATGCCGATCCTGGTCGGGATCGCGGATTCCATCGGCGTGCTCGGCGGCTATGTCGCCTCCACCGAAAGCCTCGGCTTCACCGGCTCGATCTATCTCAACACCACGATGGGCGCGCTCAACGACCACGAC
>NZ_JBWZET010000203.1:0-60342 GCF_056722145.1 Rhizomicrobium sp.
GCTTCCGCCCCCTTGCCGTGCCACGACACATCGGCGTTGAGCATCACCCAGCGCCCGCCGGCGAAATCGTTCTGCAGGTGGTCGATGGCGATCACCGGCGCGGCGATGCGGTGGCCGTCTTTCTCGCCCCAGATGAGCGCGCGCTCGGTGGCATCGAAGGTGCCGCTGCCGCCGACCCGCTTGGCGCTTTCCTGCTGGCTGAGCCGGATCACCGCACTATAGGCCGCTTGCCAGCGCAAGCCTTCGAACTCGGGACGCGCCGCCGCCCGCGTCAATCCGGCGGCGCCGGGCGTCTTCTGGTAATCGCTGATCAGCAGGCGGCGGGCAAAGGCGTAATTCTCGGGCTGCGCCGTCCAGTGGCGGCCCTGACGCACCACGGGGCGGGTGAACGGCCGCCCCCCGAGCGTCAGCAGATTGCCGCCGCGCACGAGAAACGCCTCAATCGCCGGCCATTGCGCTTCGGGAAAGCTCGATCCGAAGGGCAGCACGAGCAGTTTGGTGTCGGCGCGCTGCAGCGTCAGCGCCAGATGATCGGCGGCGGCAAAATCGGCGCCCTTGAAGACGCGGTGCAGCAGCGCGGCCGGCACCGGCTGACTGTCGGCGGCAGGAAAACCCTTGTCCTCGAACACCACCACGCCGGACGGTCCGGCAACGGCCGCACCGCCCAGCGCCAGCGCCAGCGCCAGGATGCCGCCAACAAGCCAGCATTTCATGGCGCCATTCCGCCCCCGCTTGGACCCTGCCCCGTCAGGCGCGATGATTGCACCGCCCTGATGGCGCGACAATCGACGCCCAACCGGCAGATCAACAGAAAGGTGCGGCATCGTCATAGTCGCCATCCGGCCAACGGGTTTCCACGTCCCGGTCCGGCGATCGGGCGAGGGGATTGAAGACAGGACGGGAGCCGCTCGTCACAGCCCCCGCCAGCACGCCTGGGAGCGGGAGGGTTACCAGGGCGCATAAAAACTCATGACGGCGCGCGAACGCTGCGCCGGGCGGCACGCCGCAGCGCCACATCGCGGTGCAGCAAACCAACACGTTCGATCGCTGTGGTGCGGAGCAGAGGTCAGATTGGTGTTGATAACGCGCACGCCGAAACCCCATGACGAACAACTCTGCACACCCGACGACAGCCTTATTGCGGCCCGCTGCCCGGCATCCACAGGCGTCTAATCTAGGCCGTCTGAAAACGCTTTCCAAGTATATAAGAAAACGTTTTACTATGAGCCGCAGCGCGTCGCCGGCAAAACAAGTTTACCCACGCGGACGCCAATTTTTCCAATATTGACAAGGGGGTATAGAACAGCCCAAGCAGACATCATTCTGGCGCAGCACTCGGGCGCGGCAATATGGCTCCCCGCACTTTGTGAACGTTGCCCAACCCCGACGAGAAGGCCGCGACGCCTCGCCGGCGAAGTGGTCCGTCCAATGTCTCTCGACGCCAGCAAAGAAGGTGATGTCCTTCCGTAAACTTCGATTTTCACAAGCCTGCTCCGGATGATAAGTCTTATCGCTGGAGGCGCTTGAACAGCTGATGGGTCGCACACGCGTGAACGCATCAATCCGTTCTGCAGGAGCTCGCCGAGCCCGGGGAGGTCCCCATGCGGCGGACTAAAAGCCGGCGGTCGACTGCGACCGGGCCGACGGCGCTTTCGCTCGACCAGATTGTCGACCACAGCCATGTGCTGGTGGAACTGACCGAGGCGATCAACTGGCGCCAACTCGAAAAGATCTATGTCCAGACCTTCGTCCGCCCCGGCGAGGATCTGGCGCTCGGCGCCCGCCTGACCGTCGGTCTGGCGATCCTCAAGCAGCTTTATGAGCTGTCGGACGAGGTCCTGTGCCAGCGCTGGGCCGAGAATCCCTATTACCAGTTCCTCTGCGGCGAAAAGGAGCTGCAGTACCATCCCTCGTTCGACCCCGGCCGCATCGGCTTGCTGCCGCCGATCGGCGATCGCCGTTTCGGCACCATCTTCCGCGAATGTTTGGCCGGCACCGACGCCGACCAGGGCCTGCACCCGAGCAGCTCGCTGCTCGATTTCGTCAATCGCTGGGCCAGCGAGAAGGCGGCGCAGCGGCAGAACCCGACCCCAGCCAAATCCGAAACCACCGGCAAGCCGGCCAGCATCTTCGACGTCGCCAAGCTCGCCAGCGTCTCGATCAAGACCGTGTCGCTGGTGCTCAACAATCGCCCCAACGTCAGCGCCAAGACCCGCGCCGCCGTGCTCGAAGCGATCCGCGCTCTGTCTTATCGGCCCAATGTCTTTGCCCGCGGGCTGGCCAGCGAGCGCTCCTATCTGATCGCGCTGCTCTACGACAACCCGTCGATGGGCTACATCTCGGAGCTGCAACAGGGCGCCCTCGCCCATTGCCGCGACGCCGGCTACCACCTCGTGGTCGAGCCGCTCAATGCCCATACCGAAAACCTCGGCCAGGCGATCTCGACGCTGCTCGCCAGTTCGGGCCTGCACGGCATCATCCTGGCGCCGCCGTTGTGCGACATGCCGGAAGTCATCGACGAGGTGATCCGCACCCAGACGCCATGCGTGCGCATTTCGGCCGGTACTTATGTCGAGAAGCTGCCAACCATCGGCATCCGCGAGCAGAAGTGCGGCTACGACATGACCGCCTATCTGATCAGCCTGGGTCATCGCCGCGTCGGCTTCATCAAGGGCCATCCCGACCAGAGTGCCGCCAAGGGCCGTTTCGAAGGCTATTGTTCGGCGCTCGATGATTTCGGCCTGCCGCTTGACGACAGCCTGTGCGCCCAGGGCTTTTTCACCTTTCAATCGGGCAAGGACGCCGCCGAGCAGCTGCTGGTGCAGGACGATCCGCCGACCGCGATTTTTGCCGCCAATGACGACATGGCGGCGGGCGCGATCGTGGCGGCGCAGCGTCTCGGCATGAAGGTGCCCAACGACATTTCGATCGCCGGCTTCGATGATTCGATGGCCGCCAAGCTGGTGTGGCCGCAGCTGACCACCTGCCGCCAGCCGATCCGCGAAATGGCCTCGGCCGCCGTCGACCTGCTGCTCAAGAACGGCAAGAGCGGCAGCCCGATGCTGCAATACCTGATGCACGAACTGGTGATCCGCGATTCCACCGCCCCGCCGCCATTGCGCTAGGGCTGCGCTTACGCGGGCTTGCGGGTCCGATTGAGATAGGTGATCTCGGCCCGCGCCAGATGGGCAACGCCGGTGAACACGATCTTGACGAACCGAAACGGTTCGGTGCCGGAATGCGAATAGATTTTCGGCCGCCAATAATCATAGATCGTCTCGATGCTGGAGAAGGACTCGGTGGCATAATCGAGTTCCGTCCAGCTGTTGCCGTCGACCGAGCCGAGCAGCGTCAGAGAGGATTTCTGGGTCTGCTCGAAGGCGTGCAGCACGAAGCTCCTGAACCGCCCCGGAACGCTGTAGACCAGCTCCGAACCGGCATTGCCCGCCAGCCGGTTGCGGATTTCCTTGTATTTGCGGTCGTTGCCGCTGACCGGTTCGACCTTCTTGAAGAAGGTGGCCTCGTCGAGGCTGCGCATGGTGTCGATCTTGGAGCGATAGGCGACCGTGACCGGACCGACGACGTTGGAGGGAATTGAGGCGCCGACGCTGTTGATCGAGCGCACGCGATAATAATAACGCCCGCCGACCACCGCGCTGGTGTCGTTGAACAAGGGAAAATACGGCGTGGCGCTGTCCGAAACATTGGGGCCGACCGTTTCCCACGGACCTTCGGCCGCCTCGGCGCGCTCGACGACATAACCGGTGGCGCCCATCGCGCCGCGCCAGGAGATCGCGGTGACGCTGTCGATCGGCAGCAGCACCGGCGGCTGCACCGCCGAGACTTGCGGCGGCGGCATGCCCTGGATCTCGAACGCCTTGCGCCGGATGACCCGCAGCATGTGGGCTTCGTCGTAGGCCTGACCGGAGGGGAATCCCGGCCAATGCAGCGCCTTATGGATGCCGCCATACGGTTCGCTGTGCCAATAGAAGCCGCCGTCGCGATTATGAAAGCGCAGGCTCCACAGCAGCACGCCGACGACGCCGTCGGAGCGCGCGATGACGTTCGACAGCACCGTGGCGACATCCTCGGTCGAGACGAATCCGAACTCGCCGATGATGTAGGCCTTGCGGCCGGCGATGGTGCGGATGTTGTTCTCGATATGCGCCGGGATCGTCGACGGATCTGTCTCGTAGTGATGGGTGGTGACGATGTCGATCGCCGGCTCGACCAGGGCGCCGTATTGCACCGAGGGCACCGCGTTGCTGAAATCGCCGCGGCCGCCGTCCATCACGAGGTGATTGGGATCGAGCGACTTGATGAAACGGGCGATCTCTGCCGTCCACTCAAAAGGGGCGAACAGTTCGCTGCCGGTTTCCCAGCACAGGATCGCCTTGTCGTCGCGATAGGGCACGCCGGTGACCGTGTTGGTGCGGCCCAGCACGTAGCGAATGGTGGCCTTGAAATCGTCGATCAGCTCGCGGTCGGTCCAGAAGTCGTTGGGCTGCTTGCCGCGAAAGGCGGCGTAGCCGGGGCGCCCGCCCATCCACTGGTAATTGCTGACCAGCGACACCACGATGCGGATGCCGTATTCGTTGGCCAGCGCCAGCATCGAATCGAAACAGCGAAACGAGTCCTCGTCGAACTGGCCCGGGGCGAGCACATAGCTCGGCGCCTCAGGCGGAAACTCAACGGACTTCACCGGAAACGAGTAGATCCGCAGCACCCGCCCACCCATCTCGGCGACGGTGGCGAAGGCATCGCGCATTTCGTATTCGGTCGGCAGCCGATACGGATTGGAGCGCCGGAACTGCATGTCGTCTTCGATGTAGTTCAGATTGGGAACGTTGAACGAGACGAAGCGGAATGGCTTGCGCCCATCCATCAGCACGCCGTGATCGACGCTGATGAAGTGCTCGAATGCGGATGTCGCAGGGGCCATGATGATACCAAGCACGACTACAGGCAGGGCGTTACCTCGCCTGCCGGTCACGCCGAGGGCGAAGAGGAATTCGGACGCAATTTAGACCAAAACCATGGGCGTACCAGCCGGATTTCGAGCATTGATGGAAGTCATATTGCCCCTTGTCGAGACCACCGACGACGTGAACACCCCACCGTGAGATTGCGGCGAGCTTGTGGCAAAGCGGGCGCCCGCACGCCGCGCCGCTTGAGCATTCTCGACCAACAACTCTGGCGCGCAGGAGCGCCAGATCGCTTGCCGTTAACGGTAAGCGATTTCCGCCCGCGCCAGTTCAGCGTTGCCAACGAAGACGATCTTGAGGAATCGCGCCGCCGAAGTTGCCGACAGCCGATACAGTCGCGGCGACCAATAATCGTAATTGGATTCGCTGCTGGCATACGTCTCGGGCGTAACATCAAGCGCGCGCCAGGTCTTGCCGTCGTCGGACGCCAACAGGCGCAGTTGCGGTGTGGGCGAACGTTCGAAGGCATAAAGCGACAACGATACGAAAGCGCCCGGCACCTGGTAGACAATTTCCGATCCGGCCGCGCCGGCAAGGCGATTGCGGATCTCCTTGAAGCTGCGGTCATCACCCGTCACCGCCGCGACCGCCGTCGCCGCGTGGACCAGCGACAGGTCCTTCATGGTATCAAGCTTGACCTTATAAGCGACCGTCACCGGCCCGACGACGTTCGACGGCGGCGACGCCCCGGCGCCATTGCGGGCCACGACCCGGTAATAGTAGCGCTCGCCGAGCGTCGCGCCGGTATCATTGAACAGCGGGAAATAGGGCACGTCGGCATCGGAGACATCGGCGGCGACAACCGTCCAGGGTCCGCCGGTCTGGCTCGCGCGCTCGACGCTGTAGCTCGATGCGCCCATGGCCCCGCGCCAGGTAATATCGCCAACCGAGGCAAACGGCAGCAGTTCCGGCGCCGCGGGCTTGGCAACCAGCGGTTCCGTGAGGCCGCGGATTGCGAATGCCTTCTTCCGCATCAACGCCATCATGCCGGCTTCATCATAGGCCGCGCCGGAGGCGAAGCCCGGCCAGTGCAGCGATTTGTAGAGCCGCCCGCCGAACGGTTCGAAGTGCCAATAATAGCCGCCGTCGTCGTCGTGAAACCGAAGGCTCCAGAACAGGGCGCCGGAGATGTCGTTGTTGGCACCGACAACCGTATCGAGAATGGCCGCGTTCACCGGCGTCGGCGCAAACCCGAACTCGCCGATGACATACGCCTTCTTGTGGCCGATGGCGGCGATATTGCCGTTGATGTCGCCGACGATGCGGCTGACATCGGATTCGTAATGGTGCGTGGTGACGATGTCGATGGAGGGCTCGTCGAGCGCGCCCGGCTGCACCGAGGGGGCGATCTCGTCATGATCGCCACGGCCGCCGTCCATCACCAGATGATGGCGGTCGATCGACTTGATGGTGCGGGCGATCTCCACCGTCCAGGCGAACGGCGCCTGCAATTCGTTGCCGGTCTCCCAGCACAGGATCGCCTTGTCGTCCTTGTAGAGCGTGCCGGTGACGGTGTTGCGGCGCTCGAGCACATGGCGGATGGTGGCCTTGAAATCGGCGATCAGCTGGGGATCGGTCCAGAAGTCCTTCTCGCTCTTGCCGCGGAACGCCGCGTAATTCGGCCGCCCGCCCATCCATTGCCAGTTGTTGACCAGCGGAAAAATGATCCGCACGCCGTACTGATTGGCCAGCGCCAGCATCAGATCGAGGCGGCGGAACGATTCCTCGTCGAATTTTCCCGGCGCCACGACATAGGTCGGCGCCCCGGCGGGAAAGCTGGCGCTCTTGACCGGCACGGTGTAGATGCGAATCGCCTGCCCGCCCATCGCATTGATGGTCGCGAACAGGTCGCGCATCTCGAACTCGGTCGGCAGACGATAGGGATTGATCTGCCGGAAACGCATGTCGTCTTCGGTGTAGTTGAGGTTCGGCACGTTGAACGACACGAAGCGGAACGGCTTGTCGCCATCCATCAGCATACCGTTCTTGACCGTAACGAAACGGTCGAAGGCATGCGCGGAAGGCATCAGCGACAGGACGGCGGCCAGGATCGCCAAACAAAGCGGGCTGCGATGGCGCATGGCGGTTTCTCCAAGGTCAAGCGAGAGCTCTAAGGCCGGGTGCAGAGCGGCGCGACGCTGCCGGCGAGATCGGTGCGCGCCGCCGGCCCTTCAGCGGTGAATTCGAGATAGTTCTTGGCGGTACCGAGTTCTTTCCACGCCGGCAGACCGTTGCCGTTGGGATCGCCGGTCTTGGCGAAGTTGGTCCAGTATTCCTGCAGCGGCGGCCAATGCGCCAGCCCCTTGGGCTGCCAGCCGAAAACATAGGACAGTTCGGCGCCGTGCTCGACCGGCATATTGGAGCCGTAGGAGCCGAGATCGAACTGGTACTGCCATACTTTTTGGCCGCCCGCATGATGGCGCGTGGCGGTGAACGCCGACGGACAGCGGAACATCAGATCGGTCGAGACGCGCGTGGCGATGCTGCCGAACAGCGGATCGTCGGCAGGATTGTCGGTGCCGTCGAGGCCATAGAGCTTCAGCGCCAGCGCCGCCTTGTCGCCGAAACCGGCCGCCACGGCTAGGCGAACCGCAGCCACTCCGCCCGGCAGCGCAATCTCGCGCGCGGTAATGCCGGTGATCAGCGGCATCTTGGCCTCGTCATGGCGTGCAAGAATTGCGGCCGGATCGCGCGGCACCACCAGGCCATCGACGACCAGCTGGTCCCACATGAAGGTCGGATTGTCGATCGTCGTCGGTGCCAGCTTCTCGGCCGCATCGAGCAGCGACGCACCGGGCGCGGCGCGCAAGCGCGCCGCCACGTCGGGACCCTCGGCAAGGCCGGCGAAGCGCACGAGGTCCTTGCCCAGCTTTTCATTCTGAGCCAGCGTGCGCGGCACATAGCCGAGGCCGGCCGAACCGCTTTCCTGGATCGCCTTGTGAAACAGACCGCGCGCCAGCGGCGACAGCATCAGGATGCCGGTGTCCTGGGCGCCGGCCGACTGGCCGATCAGGGTGACGTTGCCGGGATCGCCGCCGAAATTCGCAATGTTCGCCTTCACCCACTTCAGCGCCGCGACGAGATCCATGATGGCGTAATTGCCGGAGGCGCCGTTGGCTTCGGCGCTCAAGGCGGGATGCGACAGGAAGCCGAAAATGCCGAGGCGATATTGCACCGTCACCAGCACGACACCGCGCTCGACGATGGTCGATTCGGTATAGCCGGCATTGGACCCGGCGCGGTTGGCACCGCCGTGAATCCACACCATCACCGGCAGATGATCGGCGTTCTTGGGCGCGTGCACGTCGAGGGTCAGGCAATCTTCCGATGTCTTCTCGATCTGGATTTTCTGCAGGCACGGCGGCGCCTGTGTGGTGGCGTCACGCACGCCCTGCCAGGCGACCACCGGCTGCGGCGCTTTCCAGCGCAACGGCCCGACCGGCGGCGCGGCAAACGGAATGCCGTAGAACAGCGTGTCGCCACCGCTGCCATCGACACCGTGGACGATGCCGCCGGTCACCTCGCGATCCGCCGCGGTGCCGGGCGCGGCGATCACGCCCGCCGTGAGAACGCCGAAGACCGCACACCGCAACACATC
Source organism: Rhizomicrobium sp. (assembly GCF_056722145.1). Lineage (NCBI taxonomy): Bacteria > Pseudomonadati > Pseudomonadota > Alphaproteobacteria > Micropepsales > Micropepsaceae > Rhizomicrobium > Rhizomicrobium sp. The sequence continues at coordinate 8,584 of NZ_JBWZET010000203.1, forward strand.
TTGGAACCGCATGGATCGCACTCGCTTGGAACAGACACAGCACTCCGTGGACGGCCGGGCCGTCAGGGCAAAGGCACAGGACAGACCGCTTTCGGCCGCGGCTTCGGCGCCACGACACCGGCAGCCATCGCAGCCTTCACTGGCGCCGGCATGTCGCCGAGCGCGAGCATGCGCGGCTGGGCGAGAAAGGCGCGCACCAGATCCGGCGTGTTGCAGGATTTGCACTCGCCTTTGCGCGACCAGGCGGCGTTGAGATATTCCCCGCCCCACAGCAGCACCCAGGCGGGATTGATCTTTTCCAGCATCGCCGGCGACGGCACCTTGCCCGACTCGGCGAGCGCAAACGGCGTTCCGGGGAAAGGCGCCATGACGGCAGCGCGCCCGCTGGCGAACTCGGGGCTGTCCGAACTTTCCTGATAGACGTCGACGCCGACGATATCGGGCTTGTGGCGCTTGGGAGCATAGAGCCCGGCTTCGGTCTGACCGCTGTTGGGCGACCACACCCAGATCAGGTTGTCGAGCTTCTGGCGCACCGCCAGTTCGTCATAAAGCGCATCCCACAGCTGCGCGAACCCATCCTTCTTGCCCCACCAGAACCAGCCGCCGTTCATCTCGTGATAGGGACGGAACAGGACGACGATGTTGCGATCCTTGAGGAGCTGCAGCGTTGCGGCCATGGCGTCGACATCGGCCAGCCATTTGGCATGTTCGGGCGTGCCCGGGGTCAGCAGCGCCTTGAAATCGACCTCCGACATCGGCCGCTGGACGCATTCGAAAACCTCGCCGCGCAAACAATTCTCGAGCGGCATGCGGGCGTGCCAGGTCAGGGTGACGAGGCCGCCGGCCGCGGACTGCGCCGCCGCGCGATCGATGAGATAGGTGTGATAGGGGGGAACAGCGATGGCATTCATCAGCTCCAGGCCGAGCACGGCCGGACGCTTGCCGGTCATCTCCTCAAGGCGTTCGGCCGAGGAGCAATCGAGATAGACTTCGTATTCGTTGACTTGCACGCCGACCAGCGATTGGCCGCTCCGCTGCAGTTGAGCGATTTCGCCGAGGATGGCCGCCTTCTTGGCGGCGATAGTATCGGAAGAGGCAGCCTGGGCGGACGCCGACAAAAGCATCCAACCCAGGCCAAAAGCTACAGCAATATCACGCAAACGATGCGCTAACCGGGAGAGGAAGGGCATAAGTGCACTGCATAGCTGCATCTGGCGACGGCTTCCGGACGAGGTAGGGGCTAGCCCTTCCACCGCCGCCAGAGCATTCCTTAGAACCGGTAGCGGCCTCCGACGGAAACTTCGCCGGCCCGGCTGTAGTTGGTGAACCGGCCGTTGACGCGGCCGAACAGTTCGATCCCGTTGGTGATCGGACCGGCAACATCGACCCCGACCAGGACGGCATTCTTGTCGTTGCCCTTCCAGCTGTAGGTGAAGTCCGAACCGGTCAGAGTCGCGAACTGGCCACCGACGAGCTCACCGCCCTTGGTGAAGTCGTGCTCAAGCGCGACCAGCAGGCTGGCCTCGATGCGCCGGCCCTGCTCGGGACGCAGCAGGTGCAGCCGCACGCCGACATCACCCATGAAGGTGTCTTTGTCGATCGACTGGTACTGCAGCGCCAGGGCGCCACCACCGGTTTCGGTCGCAGCATCCTGATGCACGCGAGCGAAGATTCCGCGCAGGTATGGCGACACGATGTCGTTGACGTAGCTGGTCGAGACCTGCAGCGAGCCGCCCCACGCCCAGCCGGTCGGAGCCGACTGTGCGGTGCCGTTGCCGACGAGATTGCGGTGAATCTTGCCGTCATACGAGTTGTAGAACACCGTGCCGTCGATGCGGGCGTTCTTCACGCTGGCACCGCCGTACGCGGCCACGTCATAGGTGTTCGAGGAGGCATTGGAATCCTCGCCGCGCACGTCCATGGTCTGGTTGGCATACGAACCGGCAATACCGACCACCGCGTCATGCCACGGCAGCTTGTATTGGGCGCCGGCGTCGAGGCCGCCGGTCGTCGTCGAATAGCCGAGACCGCCGCGGCCGACGCTCTCGAGCTGGCCGAACGGTGTCATCCATACCGAGAGCTCGCCGCCGTCGCGCGCCTTGGCGGCACCGGCCCCCGGAAGGCCCATGTCGATGCGATCGAACAAGGCGTGGTTGAAGTCGTAGATGTTGGTCCGGTTCGCCTGCACCATGTGACCGGTGGCCTGGGCGCTGGTGGCCTTTTCGGTCACCACACTGTAGCCGGTGCTGGTGACCGACAGACCGACGATCGCGCCCGCCGTGTTGCCGTTGGTCGAGACGTTGGCGAACGAGCCGCTGACCGACGCCGCCGACAGGATCGGGAAGATCGAATTGCCGTAGGAACCCTGGTCGATCGTCACCATCAGGCTGCCGCCGACGGTCGCCGCACCGAGCACGTTGAGCTTGGAGGCGCCGGTCGGAGAGATTTCGACCTGCAGCGTGCCGGTCGAGCCTTGGGTGTACTTCGAGACCGTCAAGGTGCCGAGCGAGCCCGAGGTGCCGCCGGGCTTGACGATGCCCGAGGAATTGTTGACCACGGCATAGATCGTGCCGTAACCGCGCAGCGACGCGGCAGTGCCGTTGGTGCGGGTGACATTGAGCGTCATGCCCGAGCCGTCGGTACGATTGGGATCGCCGAAAATGGCGCCCGGATGGGTCGCATCGCCGACCATGAAGACCGCGCCCGGATCGAGAATGATCTGGCCGAGGTAGGGATTGGCCTTGGTGTTCTGGCCGTCCATGACCAGCGTGCCCTGCACCAGCTCGAGCTTGGCGGTGGCATCGGTCGACGTCATGATGCCGCCGAGTGTCGACGTCCAGCTACCCGGCATTCTCAGATAGATGTAGGTGTTGGCACCCATCTGGATGTTCGAGTTGGCGCCGAACGTGACCGACGAGGTCGTCCAGGCTTCACCGAGGTCGAGCGCGGCGCCGTCAAGCAGCTGGAGCGTGCCGAGAAGGTTGGTGTTGCCGTTGAAATGCACGGTGCCGTCGCCGCAGGCTTCGACGATGACCGTGCCGCTCGAGTTGATCATGTTGGTCAGGCGCCACCAGGCACCCCAACCTTGGGTCTGGCCGCCGGTGATGCGCAGCGATGCGCCCTGTTCGATGTTGATGACCGGCGCGCCCGCCGTCCCGTCGAGGGCGTTGGCGCTGACGATCGACAAGGCTGGATAGCTGGTGCTGGGGTAGGCTTCCCATTGCGAATACTGCGACACCAACAGGGCGTCGGTCCCCGACGCGATGGTGACGGTCTTGTCGGTGGTCTTGTCGAGAAGATACGGCGTGTTGCCGGTCGACAGGATCGTTTGTGCCTGGGCCGCGCCGAAGCAGGCGGCGGCAATGATCATGGTACTGGCGGATTGACGAAGCCGACGGCGAACATTTCTCGCGTGCGTTTCCATCATAGAACTCTCCCAAATTCGGCAGCCTGTGGCCGCCTGTGTAATGCAGTGGCGCTTCCGTCCGCCGCCGGATGCTGGTGCACCCGGCAGAAGACAGAAAAGGCCGTCAGAACTTCACCCGGATCTGCGTGGTGTACCGCGTGTCGGCGACGTACCAACTGCGGTTCACGCGCTCGTTGCCCATGCCCATGTAGAGGCGGGACACTTCCTGCGTCAGGTTGGAGGCTTCCAGCGTCCAAGCGACGTTGTCGGTGAGGGAGTAGGTGAAGTTGAGATCCAACGACCCGGACGGATACTGGAAGACCGGAAGCGCATAGCTCGTGACTGCACCCTGCTGGCCTGCCGTCTGACCGCCGATCGGCGGCAGATTGTTCAGGTAGTTATAGGTGCCGGCCGTTTCCCACGCCGCGGTCGAGACCAGGAAGTCGTCGCGCCAGTTGTAGGCCAGGCGGAACGAGATCGGGCCCTTATCGAACATCACCGAGGCGTTGTAGGTGTTCTTCGACAAACCGGTCAGCGGCAGGTTGTTGATCCTGTTGCCGCGGATGTCGAAGGCCAGCGCGCCGGGCTGCTTTGAGTCGATGTAGGTGTAGTTGATATCGACGCCGAGGCCGTCAAACGGTGCCGGCAGGAAGCTGGCATACTTCTGCAGGCCGACTTCGTAGCCATCGACCGTCGCGGTCGCCCTTTCGTTGAAGAACTCGGTGACGTCGGTCGGCACCGACAGATTGCAGGTCGCGTTGTACTCGACGTCCGGGCAACCCATGTCGGTCACGCCATTGTAGGTGTGCCCCTTGGCGCCGCTGGAGATGATCAGCGGCAGGGTGGTGTTCTGGGTGACGCGTTCGGTCGAGATGAAGTTGTGGATCTTCTTGTAGAACGGCGAAACGTGAATCTGGCCGCCCGACGGGAAGTAATACTCGATCGAGCCATCGAACTGCTCGGCCTTCTCCGACTTCAGGCTCGGATTGCCCTGGCTGCCGGTGAAGTAGCTTTCGTAGGTGCCGACGTAGTTGCCGTAGGCGCCGCCGCGCGGATCGATCTGGTAGAAGCTCGGACGCGATACGCCCTGCGAGAAGGCGAGGCGGATATGCAGGTGATCGGACGGCAGGAACTGCAAATTGATCGAAGGCAGAACGTCGACCTGGGAGTGGCCGCCCGAACGCGGCGTGATGCTCTGTTTGGACGTGAACAGCAGTGTGTTCGCGACCGAGTAGCCCGGATCGTGGATCTGCAGCGGCGAGCCGGTCGCCACCCAGTCGGTGACCGGAACGAAGGCGGTCGGGAACATGATCGCCGGGATCTGGAAGAAGCCGCTCGAGTGATCGCGATAGCCCGCGACGCGCACGCCGACGTTGCCATTGAAGGGCACGATAAAGTGGGTTTCGTCGGCAAAGTCGAGCTGGGCATAGCCCGTGATCGACGTTTCCGTGATCTTGGAAAGATCGGTCGGCGCGAACTGAATGGCGGTGGCGGTGTCGCCCGGCGCGCCGAACAGCTTGTGCATCGTGGTGTAGCTTTCGGTCAGCGCCTTGACCGACGGGAACACGATCGCCGACGGCAGGCCGGTCTGGCCGTTGAACAGCGTCGACATGTCGTACTTCTGCGAATAGGCCGGATTATCCGAGAGATAATGGAAGCCCAACGTGTAGAGGGATTCGTACTGGCCCTGGGCGTTGATGCCGCTGCCGTACCACGGCGTCAGGTCCCGGTTGTTCCAGTTGGTCTCGAAATCGCGCTCGCCGCGATAGGTGACCTTGAGACCGGTCTTGAGGTCGCGCAAGAGGCCGTGGTTGCTGAAGTTGTAGGTGGTGTCGAGATAGCCGGCAAATTCCTGGCCGCGGTCGCTGCGCAGGTGATCCATCGTCGACAGCCAGGTCAGGTTGTTGGCGTTGGCGAGGTCGATGGTATTCGTCGACATCGTCAAGGTCGGCGTCTTCGAGCTGCCATACGGGCTCAGCGCCAGCGAGTAGTCTGCGAGGAACGCGTAGGCATAGGCGCCGTTGTTGTTCTGCTGCGAACGCGAATCGACGAACTGCAGCGCGAACTTGGCGAGGAAGTTGTTGGTCGGCTGCCAGTTGCCGCCGATCGAATAGTCGCTCGTCGTGTTGATGCTGTGATCGCGATAGGATTGGAAGTCGTACGGGATCGGCTGGTAGTTCCAGCCCGACGCCGTGCCGCTGCCGAGATCGGCGCTGCCGACATACATGAAGTTCGACATGCCGGTGGTCGAGGTCAGGTTGCCGTTGGCGTCGAACGTCGACTTGCTGTCCGGCGTCAGGACCACGTTGGCCGAACCGTTGACGTACATCGCGTGGACCAGCGAGTTCGACGTGTAGCGCGAGCGGAAGAAGGTCGCGAACAGGTCGAGCTTGTCATTCGGGCGCCACTGGAAAGCGGCGTAGAGGCCGAGGCGGGTACGGTCGTTGTCGCTGCGGTTGAAGTCGATGCCGCCCGGCACGTAGACTTCCTTGGCGCCGGGATCGCCGAGATAGGGAAGGCGAATGGTCGAGCTCTGCAGGCCCGGGTCCCACACTTGCGGGAAATACGGCGACACCTGGATGCCGTCGGCGCGGGTCGCCAGATCGGAATAGGCGACGTTCAGCAGCAGGCCCATTTCGCCGACCGAGGTGTTCCAGCGGTCGCTGATGAAGCCGACGCCGCCGAGGTGGCCCTTCTGCGAATAGTCGGCGAAGTTGCCAGTCAAGGTCGCGGCCGCCGATAACCCATCAAAGTCGAACGGCTGGCGGGTGCGCAGATTGACGACGCCGCCGAAGCCGCCTTCATCCATCACCGCCGACAGGCTCTTGTAGACGTCGACGCCTTGGGCCAGTTCCGGCGGGATGTCTTCCCACGCCAGATTGCGGCCGTTGATGGCGCTGAAACTGTCGCGGCCGTTGAGTTCGCTGACCACGTTGGTCAGGCCGCGGATCTGAATGCCGGTGCCTTCGCCGGTGAAGGTTTCGGAACTGCCGCCCGTCATGATGTGCGTGACATTGACACCCGCCACGCGCTGCAGAACTTCGGTGATGGAGTTGTCGGGCAAACGGCCGACGTCTTCAGCCGACACCGAGTCGACGATCACGTCAGACGCTTCCTTGACCTGAATGGCGGAGGCGATAGCCGCCCGCTGTCCGGTCACGACGATGGTTTCCATCTGGTCGGTATCCGCCGCCGACGCCGATTGAACCGACGTCGTCAGCGCCAACGCGGCAACCGCCGCGGTACAGAATAGATAGGATTTCGTTTTGGCCGTCCCAGAGACGGCTCGACACAATTCACTACGCTTCATTTGGGCGTCCTCTCCAAAAACAGATTCTTGCTTCCCGTCGTTCTTGGTTTTTTGGCGCAGCCGGAAGCACCCCTCCCGTGGCCACTGCTCGGGGCGGACTATAGGCACAGTTGAAAACGCTTTCCATTTGTTTTGGTAAGCGCCTTACCTTTTTTGCTTTCCGTTGTAAAAATGCGACCCTGGTAAGGGGGATATAATTTTTCCTTTTGTTTTCAAATAGTTGAAATTTGCCCCAAGGGGCAGATCGGCAAGTCCGGCCCGCTTCGAGGTGCGTCAGGGCGGTAAAGCCGCGACATCGCATCCTTGCCTATTTATAGGCGCGATTTTATTCCGCGCTGGCGATTTCGCGGCAAACCTCGTGGGCTGCCCCGGCAGGCGGGTTCAGCCGCACCATCGCGTCCCGTCGCTTCGCCAGCGACGTCCTATAAAACCCAGCCACGGGCTCCGAGGCCCGGCAGGAGGATTGATGCAAGACCAGGCCGCCACTGCGAGGACGCTGAACGTATCGCGCGCACTCCTGATGCTCTCTGCCGCTTTGGCCGCGCTGAGCCCCGCGGGCGCCCAGGAAGCCCTGCAGCACCGCAATGTCATCGTCCGGATCGAACGCCAGCCGAACGACCTGCTCGTGCATTTGAAAGACGGCGTCCTGCGCATCCAGCCCTGCACCGCCGATCAGGTTCGCATCACCTTTGCGCCTGGCGCCAAGATTCCCGAGCTGTCCAATCCGGTGGTCGCCGATTCCGCGTGCGGCGGCTCGCCGTTCGCCGTCGCCGAAAACGATAAGAACGTCGAGGTCACCACTGCCGATCTCAAGATTTCGGTCAATCGCGCCAGCGGTGCCGTGCGCTTCCTCGATCACGCCGGCAAATCGCTGCTGTCGGAATCGGACTGGCCTTTCCCACGCACGCTCACGCCGACCACCACCGCGGGCCTCGCCACCAATCGCGCCGCGATCTGGTTCGCGACCACGCCGGAGGAGCGGTTCTATGGTCTTGGCCAGCACCAGCACGGGCTTTTGAACCAGCGCAATCTCGAAATGGAGCTGACCCAGGACAACACCAACGTCTCGATTCCCTTCTATCTGTCGTCGAAGGGCTACGGCGTGTTCTGGAACAACATGTCGGCGACGAACTGGAATAACCGCTTCCAGCAGGTCGTCACCCTGCGCTCGGCGGTTGCCGACGCGGTCGACTATTACTTTTTCTATGGTCCCGACTTCGACCACATCATTTCGGCCTATCGCACCCTGACCGGCCCGGCGCCGCTGTTTCCAGAGTGGGCCTACGGCTATTGGCAGTCGAAGCTCGGCTATCGCAGCCAGAAGGAGATGCTCGACGTCGCCGGCCGCTACCGGGCCCTGCACATCCCGCTCGACGCCATCATCCTCGACGCCGGCTACGAGACCAAGATGGGCTCGCGCGTCTTCAACAGCAACTTCCCGTCGCCGCGCGACATGGTCGAGGCGCTGCACAAGGAAGACGTCCGCCTGATGGTGTCGGTGTGGCCACTGTTCGAGCCGGGCAGCGCCACCTACGACGAGATGGCCAAGAACAACTTCTTCCTGGCGGGCGGCGAGAACCAGATTCCGGAATACGTTCCCGGCAGCCGGATGTACGACGCCCTTAATCCCGCCGCGCGGGCGCTCTACTGGAAGCAGATCAAGCAGGCCTATTACGACATCGGCGTCGATGCCTTGTGGATGGATTCGACCGAGCCGCTCGACAGTTTCGGCGAAGAACACGGCCCGGTGCTTGCCGGCGTCGCCACCGCGCTCGGCAACGGCGCCCGCTATGCCAACATCTATCCCTTGATGACGACCAAGGCAGTCTACGACGGCCAGCGTGAGGCCGGCAGCGCCAAGCGCGTCTTCACCCTCACCCGCTCCGCCTTCGCCGGACAACAGCGCAACGCCGCCGCGGTGTGGTCGGGCGATACCGCGACCAATTTCGAAACCTTGAAGCGCCAGATTCCCGCCGGTCTCAACTTCGCGATGACCGGCCTGCCCTATTGGACCACCGACATCGGCGGCTTCGTCGGCGGCGACACCTCGGACCCCGCCTATCAGGAAGTATTCGTGCGCTGGTTCCAGTACGGCAGCTTCAGTCCGGTGTTCCGCGTCCACGGCACCCGCGCCAACGACCAGAACGAATTGTGGTCGTATGGTCCCAAGGCGCAGGCGATCCTGACCAGCTACGACAAGCTGCGCTATCGCCTGATGCCCTATATCTATAGCGTCGCGGCCCGCACCACCGAAGCGGGCTACACCCCGATGCGCGCCCTCGCCTTCGATTTCCGCACCGACACCAAGGCGCTCGACATCACCGACGAATTCCTGTTCGGCCCGTCGCTGCTGATCGCGCCCGTCACAGAAGCCGGTGCCAAATCCCGCTCGGTTTATCTGCCGGCGGGTGCCGACTGGATCGATTTCTGGACCGGCGCGCACCTGGCCGGCGGCCAGAGCGTGCAGCGCGCCACGCCCTTGGCGATCATGCCGATCTATGTTCGAGCGGGCACCATCCTGCCGTTCGGCCCGGAGATCGAACACACCGGACAGGACCGCGACAAGCCAGTGACGTTGCGCATCTATCCCGGCGCCGACGCCTGCTTCAGCCTCTATGAGGACGACGGCGAGAGCTATGGCTACGAGAAGGGCCAGCGCGCCTGGATCGGGATGGTGTGGAACGACATTACCCGCACCCTCACCATCGCCGACCGCCAGGGATCGTTCCCCGGCATGGCCGCACAAAAGACGTTCCGCGTCGTAATCGTCAAACCCGGCCATGAAACCGGCGACACCTCCACCACCGGCGGCCGCGTCGTGCAATATCACGGCACCCGGCTCGAGGTTCGCCTTTAAGCTCTCAGGAAAGACATTAATGCCGACGACATTCCCGCGCGCGACGCTGAAAGCGCTTCTGCTGGCTTCAACCCTTTTGCTCGCCACACCGGATGCGGTTTGGGCAGAACCCGCCAATCCCGCCGTCGTGGAAGTAACGACCGACAACGGCACCATGCAGGTGGAACTGATCGATGCCAATGTCGTGCACGTCACGGTGCAGCCGCGCGGCAAAACCAGCGGCCATCGCACCTTGGTGCTCGATCCCAAGCTGACCACGACGCCGTACGCGGGCGTGACCATCAGCCACCAAGGCGATACCGACGTGATCCGGTCGGAGAAGCTGACGGTGTTCGTCAGCCGCAAATATCCCAACGCGATCCGCGTCGTCGACGCCGCCGGCCATGAGATTGCCCGCCAGGTCGATGCGATCAACGAAGCCAAATATCACGACGTCGTCTTCGAGCATCCGGCCGGCGAGAATCTCTACGGCATGCGCGGTCTCGACTGGCACGACAACGGCCACACCATGCTGCGCAACCACGGCGCCATCGTCGCCGCCGGCGGCCAGGGCGATTCCGGCGCGCCGTGGTTCTTCACCACCCATTTCGGTGTCTTGATCGACTCCGCCGGCGGCGTCTTCAACACCCGCGACGGCAAGGTGCTGTTCAACGGCAATTCGCGCGATGACGTGGAGTATTTCCTGATCGCCGGGGCGCCGAAAGAGACCATGGCGCGGTTCGCCTCGTTCAGCGGCCGCCCGCCGTTGCCGCCGAAATGGAGCCTCGGCTTCATTCACAGCATCTGGGGCACCAACGAGGCCAACATCAAGGAGATCGCTGGCGGCTATCGCGCCCGGCACATTCCGCTCGATGCCTTCATTCTCGACTTCGACTGGAAGGCCTGGGGCGAGGACAATTACGGCGAATGGCGCTGGAACAGCACCTCGGGTGCCGGCGATCGCAATCCCGACACCTTCCCCAATGGCGCATCCGGAAAATTCGCCGCCGACATGCTGAGTATGGGCGTGAAAATGGCCGGCATCCTGAAACCGCGCGTCATCCTCTACAAGGACGGCAGCACGACGGAGATGCAGGAAGCCGCGCGCTATGCCGACGAGCACAATCTGTGGCTTTCGAGCCTGCCGGCGGTGATCGATTATGTCACCGAGCGGCCGGCGCGCGACCTCGATTTCGCCAAGCCGGAAACCCGCGCCTGGTACTGGCAGCATCTGGCGCCGTCGTTCCATGCCGGCATGGTCGGCTGGTGGAACGACGAAGCCGACAACACCAACGAGAACTTCCAGTTCTTCAACATGCAGCGCGCCGTCTATGACGGCCAGCGTTCCGACGCCGACGTGCGGGTCTGGAGCATCAACCGCAATTTCTACGCCGGGGCACAGCGCTACGCCTATGGCGAATGGTCGGGCGACATCCAGACCGGCTTCGTCACCATGCGCGGCCAGCGCGCCCGCATGCTGTCGGCGCTGAACACCGGCGAACCGCATTGGACCATGGATGCCGGCGGCTTCGTCGGCCATCCCTCGGACGAGAACTATGCCCGCTGGATGCAGTTCGCCGCCTTCGTGCCGATCGACCGCGTCCACGGCGTCAGCGGCGAGAAGCGCTATCCCTGGGCCTATGGCGCCGCCGCCGAAGCCGCCGCGACGGGCGCGATCCGCTTACGCTATGCGCTCTTGCCTTACATCTATTCGTTCGAGCGCCGCGCCGCCGAAACCGGCATCGGCATCGTTGAGCCGCTGTTCTGGCAGTTCCCCGACGATCCCAAGGTGGCCGACGAAAGCGGCGCCTGGATGTTCGGCGATGCGCTGCTGGTGTCGCCGGTGGTGAACGAAGGCGAGCGCATTCATTCGGTCTATCTGCCGGCCGGCACCTGGTACGACTACTTTCGCGGCACCCGCCTCAGCGGCGGCAAGGTGCTGCAATACCAGATCGATGCGAAAACCTGGAGCGACATTCCGCTGTTCGTCCGCGCCGGATCGATCATCGCCAGCCAGCCGCCGCAGGATTTCGTCGGCCAGACGCCGGTCGGCGAGGTGACGCTGGATGTGTTCCCGTCCAGCCAGACGGCCGCGTTCACCTATTACGACGACGACGGCTCGAGCTATAGCTATGAGAAGGACAATTTCTACCGCCAGACCATCACCGCCGAACGCCAAGCCGCGCGCACCATCCTCACCATCGCGGCACCGAGCGGGCATTATCAACCGGCGCTGAAAACCTATTTCGTCCGCATCCACGGTGTGGCGGCCAAGACCGTCACCAGCGACGGCGTGAAATTCGCCAAAGGTGCGCTCGACGCCGGCGAACACTGGACCACCGGCAAGGACAAGTTCGGGCCTTACGTGAGCATCCGCCTCAATGCCGAGCGGGCACGGCGGCTGGTGCTGCAGTAACCACCCGACTATTTCCGCACGACATCCAAGCAGCGGCGCAAGCCGCTGCTTTTTTGGTGGTGATATATGGAAACGGCGTTTGATGCGGCGGTGCGCGGGGCGCCGATTGGATCGACCGCAACGTCCGATCAGGACTTTGGGCCCTTGAGCTGCCGGCTGAACTGTTCCCAATGCTGATAAAGTTCTTCGGGCAAAGCCTCGCGACACTTCTTGATGGTGTCCTGTAGCCGGCTCAGGTGGGACTGATGCGCGAGAACGTTTTGAAGATGAATCTCTTGCTCTTGGAACTGCTTTATCACAGCTCCCAAGATGTTGAAGTTGTCAAATTCGTGCTTGGGAAACATCGGCTTGAGTCCCGAGACCAGTGCGCCTGCATCGGCCTCAGCCACCAAACTCAGCTTCTGCGCCAGGGATGCGAGCTCGCGCAGACGATGCGCGCCTTTTATGACGTCGTGAGGCTCCGGCGAATTCGCCGATACTAGCCAGGCACGGACGATTTCGTCGATCCGCGCCTGGGTATCACGTAGATCCTTCCGGAGCGAAATATCTATTGTCTTGAGTTGAGAATCGATCCGTCCCACGCCCTGGCAAAGGGCATTGAACGCATTTCTCGGGATGCCGACTCGAACCAGATGGTGATCGGTAAGCGTATCCTTGAGGCTCTTAAGCCAGTCATCCATAACCCCGCAAATAGTCTCGCCTTCCTCAGTCGACTGGGTTATGGCCAGTTCATTGGCGAGCCGGTCAAGATTGCGATCCACCATGCCCGCCAAGGTCGACGCCGACAGACTGGCGCTGGTCGCGCCGATGGAGGAGGCCAGCTGCCGGTATATCTGGCGTGCCTCGTCAAGGCGCTGTTCGGCCAGCCTGATCTTTTTATCGGCTTCGTCGAGACGCGCCTCGCTTTCGCTGATGTTCGCTTCGGCCTTTTTCAATTTTTTTTCCGTGCCCGAGAATACCTTCACCGCAACGGTAACGACGATGACGATCATCAACTCGACCAGAAAAGTGATCGCGTCGGTGCTCAACAGCTGTGAACGGGCTGCCTCGAACGCCTTTGCGCCGGCCTCAAGCTTGGCGAGATCGTCAGCGCTCGGAACCGCATTTGGTCTGAGGTGACTGAGCGTCGTGTAGACGGTCCAATCCAGCACATACTGGTGATTACAGAATGCCGCGTAGAAGAGCGCCGCGCCGAGGACGACGAACCCGAGCAACGCCAAGCCACAAAGACGGTCGAGCGTGATCTGCCGCAGGAGCCAAATCAGCCCCCGCAAGATCTGGGCGCCAAAAGACGGGCGGGTAACGCCCCCACTGTCGCCGAGGCTCATGTCACGCACTCCTACGGCGCTGTTATTGTCTGCACATAGTCCAACAAATTTTCTGCCGACCCTGATGCCTTGGAGAAAAATTTGACCCCCAGGTAATCGCTTTCGCGGTAGCCCTGCGCACGCCAAACGTCGAGGTAAGCCGAGAACACCGCAATTTTCGGCGATCCTTTCTCCGGCGCCTTGTCCTTGCGGACCAGACCCTCCTGCTCCAACCAGATCCACCCTGCGAGTTCGTGCCACTCCTTGATGACGCTGGTCCGGTTCTTCTCGTCGACGGCGTTTTGCGCGCGCTTGTCGGCGGGAATGTTGAGGTCAACGATCAGCAGCGCGACATCGCTTTTCCCGCTGTCCCATTCCGCCCGCGCCTGCGCGACGTTGTAGGCGGTGAAGACTTCGTGGCCGGAGTCTTCAAGATCGTCGTTCAACGGGTACAGAACGGCACCGCTGTCTTCCACAATCAGGATTTTCATCGTCTCGGCTCCCGCGACCGCCTGGGAAGATCGACCCACACGGTGACTTTGTAGGTAGGCTTTTCGAGATCTTCGCGCGTAAACGACTGCCGATCGGGCTTGTAGATCGTCTCGCCGGTCCAGAAATCCGTAGCAAGTATCGCCTCCATACGATCCGCAATGCGGTGGCGTTCGGCGGAGACCTCGCGATACAGTTCCTCGCTGCCCCAGGCACAGTTCCCCTCTTCGAAGTCCTTGAGGAAGCGGTTCATGCGCGGCACGTTAAACCGGGATATGAGTTGACAAGCGTGATCGATCCGGCCGCCATGAGCATCGGCGATCCGCTGGCAAAGGAATAGTCCGACACCGAGACCTTCGATCGAGCTATTCTCCCGGTGATAAAGTTCATAAACGCGCCGACCGGGCGGCATCAGAACGCCATAATCGACGACCGACAGGCGATGCGGAGCATTCCAGGCGCCGGAGGAGACGCTGCAGTCGAGATGGATCTTCGTTCCCCGGTGACTGTATTTCACCGCGTTGTTGAGGAGGTTGTAGACGAGCTGCTCGAATAGGGCCTTGTCGGCCCACACCGGAGGATACGCTGCTGACGCATAGGAGGGGATTTCCGGGATGCGCACCTGAAGGTTCTTGCGTCGCGTCTCGGTGCGATAGAAATCCTTCCACTTGAACAGGAACTCTCGTTCGACCTGGAATTCGAGGGGGTGGTACGGGAATTTGTCGAGCAGCAGCGATTTCACGCTGACGAAAAGATAGCCCAGGTTTTGAAGGAATGAATTCAGATTGCGGCAGATATGATCGCCCTTCTCTGGCGACATGCTCGCGATGGTCGCATAATTTCTCAGGTGCCTGGCACGCATCAAGTCGATGCCGGTAATCAATTGCGCCGACTCGTGGCCGAGGATCTTCAGCACGTCATAGGTGATCTTCTGGGCGATACCGCCCAGCGCCGCTGAGACCGATGACGCAAGCAGCGAGCCAAATGCTTCGAGTGCGCTATGCAAATCCCCGCCATGACGATTTTCCGGCGCCGATCGGGGATGGTCGTCTTTGTAGCCGAACAGAAGACCGATCGAGCTCTGCGGATGAAGTGGGACCGGTAACAGAACAAGTTCAAAATCGCCGCACTGCCTGCGATCGCAGTTCTCCAGGGCCGCCAGGCACTCGGCGTTTTCAACTGCGGAAGCATAGACGAACACGCTCTCGCGCTTGTCGGATTGCGCACTGAGAATCTTTTCGACGGCTTTCAGGTTCAGCGTCGGTTTGGAGTCTTTGCCGGCGAACTGCGTCGGACAATCGCCGGCACAGGCGACAACGTGGAGGGTCTGGACGCTTGTCACGGCGACCTGATTGACACCGAAGAGCACGACATAGCGAAGGTCAAATGCTTTGACGACCGCCTCGAACGCCGTATTGGCGCTTTCCCACAAGGCCTTGAGCGTGGCCGCGGCGTCGCCGACATCATGTGGAAGACCGGCGCGGAAGTCCTTCATGATTTCGCGGATGTGCGCGTTGACATAGATTTTGCGCTGAAGCTTGAGGTTGTCGCCAAGCTGGCCTTCGAGCTTGGTCAATTGATCGCAGACCTTGGAGACAAGTTCGCCGAGATGGCGCGTGTCGATTATGTTTTTCGGATCGGCGATATAGTCGATGTGTTCCCGCTCGACCGCCTTGGCAAGTTCTTCGGCAAACGGCAGCTTGGGGCCGCCTTTCAGCCGCTCGGGAAGGCTGCGGATCTGCGCCAGGATCGCGTCTTGCCGTGTGTCGAGAATGATCTGGCCGGCAAAGAAAACGCCGAGCAGCTTTTCCCGGAAGATGATCGGAAACACGTATTCGCGATAGCCGATGTTGGGACAGTCGTAGGTCAGGTAGACGCGGCCATCATGTTCGCCGACTTCGACGTTTTCGCCAAGGTGTTCTCGTTGCTTGGCGTCATCGACATTGGCACGCAGCCGCTCGCGCGATGTGTAGGCGTCGTGCTTGCGGAACAGCTCGGCGTGTTTGATGTCCGCGGGCTGGCAACAGTCGCAGCCATCACGAAGCTTGCGGCAGGCCGGATTCATCAGCCGTTCAAGGAATGGCGAATCGGTGCGAACCGCCTCGCCGTCGGGCGTAAATTCGATGATCGTGGTGGCAAGCCCGATGGCGCTCGAGATGGCGGATTGAAACCCCTGCAAATGGCTGTGGGAGAGAATCCCGGGACCGGTCAGCTTGGCGAGATCGCCCAGCACCTCTTGCAGCGACGCGGGGTCGTGTTTGTAGTCAGCGGTGACATCGGTGATGTGCACAGGCCGGAACGGCCAGTCTTTACATTTCACGCCCACAGCCCCCCTGGCTCATGTTGAAATGGAGACGCCGCACTTTCTGCGTGCGAAGGGGCGGGAGTCAAGGAAAGCTGGTTGTTCCGGGGCTGCAGGCGGGCCTGCGATATTGAAGTGAGACTAGTCCTCACCGCGCGCCACGGCCGTCGATCCAATCAGCCGACGGCAGCAGCCCCCGGAAATGGGGCTGGAACACGTCGGGACTGTTTCGGGAAAAGAACTGGCGCACCGGGCAGGATTCGAACCCACGACCCCCAGATTCGTAGTCTGGTGCTCTATCCAGCTGAGCTACCGGTGCCGCGTTCAGGGCGCGCAACCTATTCATCGGCGCGGACAAACGCAAGTGATCCGCAAGGCCATGACGATTCGTCGCCGATGACCCTGCAATTACCAACTAAATGCCCGGAATCCCCCCAGAAAGCCGCACTCTCTGCCCTTGTCCCGGCGCACGACGGTGGATAAGACTTCCCCGGACCTTGCGCCCCTTGGGCGCAGGCGGGCTGGATGTCCGCAGGGCTTGGCGCCTGGGCGGATTTGGAGAGGCTGCGATGACAGTGAAATTGGCCGAGCGGGCTGCGATTTCAGGCGTTTCGACGCGCGTTCTGGGAGCTTTGATGCTGGTCGCATCACTGGGTCTGGCGGGCTGCTCCGACGTCGATTCGATGCTGTTCGGTGATTCGGGTTCCGAGCCGGATGCCGGCACGACGGTCGCTGCGGCACCCTCCACCCCCTATAATCCGGCGCCATCCGCGACCCCGATGGCGTCTGCTCCGGCCGCCGCCAGCGGCAGCGGTGCGGGACAGATTGCCGCCATCACGCCCGTCACCATCGAGCCCGGCGCCGACACCGGCACCGCCGTCGGCAAGACCGCCGCCAGCCTGCGCGCCCAGCTTGCCGGCCTGCAATCCGGCCTGCAGACCAACGCTCAGCGCTACAGCGAACTGCGCGGCTCGGGTGCCTCGGCCGCTTCCACGTATTATGACGCCCGCGCCCGCATCACCAGCCGGCTGCAGATCGGCACTACCCGCGGCAACCCGGAACTGGTCGCCGAATGGAACCGCGCCCAGTCGGCGCTCGACCAGCTGTCGACCAACATCAACAGCCTCAATGCCCTCGGCGGCGCCATCGCCAGCCAGTCCAATACCGCCCATTCGACGCTCGACCAGATCGCCGTGACCTTCAACGTCTCCGGCGCCGTCGACGAAGACCACCGCCAGTTGACGGTGCTGCAGGACGAAACCAACCAGTCCATCGTGCTGATCGACCGGCTGATGACCCAGGTGTCCGCCGACATCCAGCGCCAGACAGCCTATGTCGCCAACGAGCGCGCCAACCTGACGACGCTGGCCAGCGCCATCAAGAATGGTGAACTGTACGGCGCCGATCTGTCGGCTCCGATGTTTGCCACGCCCCGCGCCGGCATGCGCACGGCCGCCGTCGGTGGCGGCGCGCCGCTGGTCACCATCCGCTTCGACAAGGCCAACGTCGATTACCAGCAGATCCTCTACGCGGCCTTGACCCAGGCGCTGCAGAGCCGTCCCGGCGCGGCATTCTCCATCGTCGCCGTGTCGCCGACCCGCGGCACCGTGACGGCGGTGCAGCTGGCCCAGACGGCGGCGCAGCGCCATGCCCAGGACGTGCTGCGCTCGATGACCGATATGGGTGTGCCGGCCTCGCGCCTGGCGGTGCAATCGGCGACCGATCCCGGCATCTCGGCCAATGAAGTGCGGGTTTTCATCCGCTAAGCATTGCCGATCACGCCTTCGAAACGGCGGGCAGGACTTCCTGTCCGCCGTTTTCTTATGCGGGAAAGACGTCGCGAACGGCGCGGAACGACCCCAGCGTCCTGGCCTCCCACACCCCGCGAGCGATGGCCCTTGCGATCGTATCGGCGGCGAGCGCACCCAGTTCCAGCACCGCGAGGGGACCACTTACCGGCCGGCGGCGGGTCGACACCGCGTAGACCAGATCGCCATCGAACGGCGTATGGACGGGGCGCAAGGCGCGGGCGAAACCGTCGGCGGCCATGATGGCGAGGCGCTTGAGTTCGATCCGGGAAAGATCGGCATCGGTCGCAACCACGGCGATGGTGGTGTTGGCGCCGGGCTGGATCGCTCCTTTCATATCGGTGGGCAGGCCGATGGCGCGGACCGGTCCGGGACGACGGCCGCCGAATTCGCCGTCCATTTCGAACGGAGCGGCCCACAGCGCCGCGCCACCCGGCATCACCGGAGAGCCGACGGCATTGACCGCCACCAGCGCCCCGACCGTCACGCCGCTCTCCAGCACCGCTGAGGCGCTGCCGAGACCGCCCTTATAGGCGCCGGCGACGGCGCCCAGCCCCGCCCCGGCATTGCCAAGTGCGAAATCGCGGGCCGCCGTTTCGGCAGCGGCGCGCCCGAGATAGCGATAGGGGTTCTCGGTCCAGTTTTTGTCGCCGCCACTCGCCAGATCGAACAGGATGGCGCCCGCCACCACCGGAACGCGCGGCAAGCCGGGCGCGATCTCGTAGCCGCGGCCGATCGCGCGCAAATGCTCCTGCACCCCGCCGCCGGCATCGAGACCGAAGGCGGAGCCACCGGCGAGGAACAATCCGTCGATGCCTTCCACCAGCGACACCGGATCGAGGGCGTCGGTTTCGCGGCTGCCGGGCGCCCCGCCGCGAACATCTACCGCCGCCGCCATCGGCCGTTCGGGCAGCAGCACGGTGACGCCGGTGCGGATGGAAAAATCTTCGGCATTGCCGACCACGAGGCCGGGCACGTCGGTGATGCGGTTCAATTCGCCTTTGCGGATCATGGGGGAGACGCTAGCCTGCCACGGCTTTTCCCGAAAGAGACCGCATGAAACGGCTGGCTGCGATTTTCTTCGTCCTGGTGATGCTCCCGGCGGCAGGCGCGCCGGCCCAGCACCACATGATCGCCGCCGCCAATCCGCTCGCCGCCGACGCCGGCCTCAAAATGCTGCGCCAGGGCGGATCGGCGGTCGATGCCGCGATTGCAGCGCAAGCGGTGCTGACGCTGGTGGAGCCGGAATCCTCGGGCATCGGCGGCGGCGCCTTCCTGATGCTGTACGATCCGGCCAAGAACAAGGTGACGAGCTTCGACGGCCGCGAGACCGCGCCGGCTTCGGCGACGCCGACCATGTTCCTTGATGCGGCGGGCAACCCGCGCGCCCATCGCGACGCCATTCCGGGCGGGCTGTCGGTCGGCGTGCCGGGCACGCTCGCGATGCTGGAACAGGCGCACAAGAAATACGGCAAGCTCGCCTGGGCACGCCTGTTCGAGCCCGCCATCGCGCTGGCCGAGCACGGCTATCCCGTCACCGCCAAGCTGACGCATCTGCTCGCGAACAATCCCGACATCGCCGGCCGGCCCGACATCCAGCGCCATTTTTCCCGGCCCGACGGCGCGCCCTTGAAGCCCGGCGACATCGTGAAAAATCCCGAGCTTGCCGCCACCTTCCGCGCCATTGCGGCCAACGGGGCCCGTGCCTTCTATAGTGGCCCGATCGCGCAGGCGATTGTCGCCCGCGTCCGCAGCGGGGCGCCGCAGCCGGGCGGCATGACGCTGGCCGATCTCGCCCGCTATCGCGCCGTGGAACGGGCACCGGTGTGTGCGCTGTATCGCGTCTACAAAATCTGTTCGATGGCGCCGCCGTCGTCGGGCGGCATTGCGGTGTTGCAGATCCTGAAGCTGGTGGAGCGCTTCCCATCGTCGTCGCTCCAGCCCGACAGCGTCGCGGGCATTCATCTGTTCGCGCAGGCGAGCCGGCTGGCGTATGCCGACCGCGGCCAGTTCGTCGGCGATCCCGCCTTCGTCAAGGTGCCGGTGGCGGGGCTGCTGCAGCACGCCTATCTCGCCGACCGCTCGCGCCTGATCGATCCGACCCGCGATGGCGGCGAAGCCCGGCCGGGAACGCCGCCGCTGATGAAGGCCGAGTTCGGCCGCGGCGATACCGCCGAGCAGGAAGGCACCAGCCATCTGTCGATCGTCGACGACGACGGCCGGGTGGTAGCGATGACCACCACGGTCGAATCCTTCCTCGGATCGCAGATGATGAGCGGCGGCTTCGTGCTCAACAACGAGCTGACCGATTTTTCCTTCGTGCCGGTCAAGGATGGCAAGTCGGTGGCCAACGCCCCTTCCCCCGGCAAGCGGCCAATGAGTTCAATGGCGCCGACGCTGGTGTTCGATCAGGGCGGCAAATTCCTCATCGCGGTCGGCTCGCCCGGCGGGCCCGCCATCATCGATTATGTCGCCCAGGCGGTGATCGCGATGCTGGATGGCGGCCTCGATCCGGCCCAAGCGGTGGCGCTGCCGCATGTCGTCGAACCGAATGGGCCGCTGATCCTCGAAAACAGCGCCGCCCTCTCGGCGCTGGCGCCGCGCCTCGCCGCGCTCGGCTACGACGTCCATCCGCTGGCGAGCGAAACCAGCGGCCTGCATGTCATCAAGCGCGTGCCCGGCGGCTATATCGGCGCCGCCGATCCCCGGCGCGAAGGCGTCGCGGTGGGGGAGTGAAAGAAAGATCGCGCGTCGCGACGGCGCAGCCATTCGTAGGCTACGAGCGGATTACAGCATCCGCGGATCGAACGCGACGATGATCTCTTTCCACACCGAATACCGCTCGGCCGGCAGATTGTACGGCGCGCAGGCGTAAACGGCCTTCGTCGCCGTCAGAATCGCCGCCTTCACGTTGGGATCGCTCAGATCGAGCGATTCGGCGGGCGTCGGCATCGCGGCCAATCGGCCCTCGATGCTGAGGCGGATGTCGAGCCGGACAGCAATGCCTTTTGTGTCCGGTGCCGCGACGGGCGGCTTCCAGCACCGCAGGACCTGTTGCGCCACCGATATGGCGAGATATTTAGCGCCCGCCGGTTGGCTTGCATCCGCGGCCATGCTCGGTACCGCCATCATCGCCACGCTTGCGAGCAGTCCCGCCAATCTGTTGCGCGTCATCATTCCCCCCATCCCATCCGAACCTATTATGCCTATTCAGCGATCGTTTGGGAGTGAGGTGAACAGCGCAGAGAAATCTCGGTTTGCGCCAAGGCCGTGCGCCTCACGATCCTGATCGCGCCGATTAGGCCGGCAGCGTGATGCGGAAGACGGTGCCGTCGGGGCCGGAGGAGACCAGCACCACATCGCCGCCATGGCCGCGGGCGAGGTCGCGGGCGATGGCAAGGCCGAGGCCCGAACCACCGGGGCGTCCGGCCGACACGAACGGCTGGAACAGGCGGGCGCGCACCGTCTCGGAAAGACCGAGGCCGGTATCGGCGATATCGATCGCCACCAAGCCGTCGTCGCACACCGCCGACACGGTGACGGCACTGCGTGGCGTGATTGGCCCCGCAATGGCCGGCACCGCGGCGCATTTTTCCCGACAGCTCTCTTTTTTTTCTGGTCGAGCAGCCGGACGGAAAACCGTTTCACACTTTTCCTGGCTTCTCTCCACCGCTTCGCCGGCATTTTTCACCAGATTGAGCACGGCGCGAAAAAGCTGATCACGATCGGCGCGCACCATCAAATCCTCGGCCACGCGATTGTCGAGCGTAATGGCCGCATGGCTTTCGAGCGCGGCGGCGGCGGCTTCCTCGATCAGGCCATGCAGCGCGAACGCCACCGCCATCGGCGGCAGGTCGCGGGCGCGGCCGTATTGCAGCGTGGAGGTGGCGAGCGCGATGGCGCGGTCGATTGCCGTCATCAGCCGCGGCGCCAGGCGCTGCACTTCGGGATCGCCCGAGCCGGCAACGCGGTCGCAGGCAAGCTGGGCGTTGGCGAGGATGTTGCGCAGATCGTGCTGGATGCGCGACACCGCCGCGCCGACCGCCGCCAGCCGCTCCTTCTGGCGCAAATAGCCGTAAAGGTCCTTCTGCATCGCCGCGAGTTCGCGTTCGGCGAGGCCGATCTCGTCGGCGCGCGCACTCGGCACGATGATGCGCGAGGCGTCCTCGGGATTTTCGTGGAACGCCCCCATGGCGCGGGTGATCCGCCGCATCGGGCGCACCGCGAAGAAATAGAGGCTGAGAAACACCAGCGCGCCGGTCAGTCCCGAAATGAAGGCGGCGGCGAGCATCACCCGGCGCGCATAGCGCATCAGCTCGGCCCGGATCGGCGCCTCCGACAGGATGATGGAGATCGACGACGCATCCTTGATCTGGGTCGGCGCGATCACATGCAAAGTGCGCTGGCCGTCGTTCGCCAGGCAATCGAGGGCATTGATGATGTCGCGCCACAATCGCTCGCGCTGCAGATCGATGGTGCGGTCGATCTTGGAATGGGGCATGCCGATCTGGAAATAATCGCGCTGGTACTGGCGGCGTAAGAGCACTTCGTCGGCATCGGCGTGGCGCAGCAGGTTCTGGCGCAGATCGTCGGGCCAGTCCTGGTTCGGGGTGGTGAACGGCAGGATGGACAGTTCCGCCGACAGGATGTGATCGCCGAGGATGTCGCGCTCCTCGATCCCCATCGCCGGCAGGAAGATCAGCGCCATCGACGCCAGCACATAGAGCACGGTCAACAGCAGCAATCGCCCCGACAGGCTGTGCGCCACGAGGCTCCATACCCCCTGGAGCTGCCCCGTCCTGATGTTCATGCCGCGGACATATCGCGCCCGGCCCGGGGCAAAAAAAAGGCTGCCGCCCGCCAAATCGCCATCTGCGCCGAGGCATGAGCACAGCGCATGCCTGCATACGGCCGCCGCCTGCCCGGAACGAGATGCCGGGTGCCAGGAACGCCGGCGCGCGGCGGAAACTTCCCAGCCAGGTTGTGGGCGGGCGCGACCTCGGCTAACGAGGCCGGAACTATTGCCGCCCCAGATGGCAGGCCGCGAAGTCTGGGGCAAGCCGGGGCGTTGACAGGCGGAGCCCCAATGCTTAGAACCCCCGCCTCTTTTCGCCTACCGGAGATGTGCCCATGAAGCGCACTTATCAGCCCAGCAAGCTCGTGCGCAAACGCCGCCACGGCTTTCGTGCCCGTATGGCCACCAAGAGTGGTCGTCAGGTGTTGTCCCGCCGTCGTGCCCACGGCCGTCAGAAGCTGTCCGCCTAAGACCGGGCCCGCGCAAGGCAGGCCATGGCTGATCTCAAGGCCGACCGCCTCCCGACCCGCGCCGATTTCTTGCGTGCCCAGAAGGGGATACGCCGGAGTTCTGCAGGCTTAACCCTGGAAATCTGCGTTACCCCGGCGGCCAAGGCCCGTCCGGGGTGCTTTCGTGTTGGGTTTACCGCCTCCAAGAAGGTCGGCAATGCGGTGGCGCGCAATCGGGCCAAGCGGCGCCTGAGGGCCCTCGCCCAGGCCGTGCTGCCGATTTCGGCGTACGAATGTACCGATTATGTTCTCATCGCCCGCCCCGTCACGCTGACGCGGGACTTCGCCGACCTGACGAAAGACCTTGCCCAAACCCTCGCCGCAGCCCATGTGAAGCTCGCCTCGGTTGAAGGGGCCGGAGAACGCTGATGGGCTTGAGTGAGAGGCTGCGGCAGATTGCCGGGGCGGTCCTGATCGCGCCGATCCGCTTCTACCGCTACACCATTTCCCCATTGTTGCCGCCGTCCTGCCGTTTCACCCCGACGTGCTCGCAATACGCCATCGAAGCCATCCGGGTACATGGTCCCTTGAAGGGCCTGTACCTGACGATCCGGCGGCTGTTGCGCTGTCACCCGATCAAATGGCTCGGCGGCCGCCAAGGTTACGACCCGGTTCCACCGCGATAGGACTTCTGCAGGACTTCCATGGACAACAACCGCAATCTGTTCGTCGCCCTCGCCCTCTCGATTCTCGTTTTCGCGGCGTGGATGGGCGCCCAGATGATGTGGGGCCCTCACCCCAAAAACCCACCTGTCGCGACGCAGCAGAAAGAGGCTTCCAAACCGGCGCAGAGCCCGACCGGCGAAGCTCCGACCGCGATCGCGGCGCCGACGAGCGGTACCCAGCCGTTGCAGAGTGCGGCGCTGACGCGTGACGCGGCCCTCAAGCTCGGCGGCGCCCGCATCGCCATCGACACCCCGACGTTGAAAGGCTCGCTGCTTCTGAAGGGCGCGCGCTTCGATGACCTGAAGCTCAAGAACTATCACGTTTCCACCGACCCCAAGAGCGCCAATATCGACCTCTTGGCCCCGTCGGGTTCGGAGAACCCCTATTTCGCCCAGTTCGGCTGGAGCCCGGCCGATCGCGCCACGCAGGTGCCCGACGACAAGACGGTGTGGACCGAGACTGCCGGCGCCGCACTCGCCCCGGGCCATCCGGTGACCCTCACCTGGGACAACGGCCATGGCCTCGTCTTCACGCGCCAGATCGCGGTCGATGAGCAGTACCTGTTCACCGTCACCGACAGCGTCAAAGAGACCGCCGGTGCCAAGACCACGCTCTATCCCCACGCCCTCGTCGTGCGCGACGGCGTGCCGAAGGTCGACAAGCACTTCGTCACTTATCTTCTGCACGAAGGCTTCGTCGGCGTCGGCGACGGCAACCTCAAGGACAAGACCTACAAGGATTACGACAAGGACGACGCCCAGCCTCTCAATTTCGAATCCACCGGCGGCTGGCTCGGCATCACCGACAAATACTGGATGGCCGCCGTGGTGCCGCCGCAGAACGAGAAGTTCTCGGGCACCTTCCGCGCCACCCCGTGGGGTTCGGCCAAGTCGTATCAGTCGAACTACATCCTAGGCGCCCGCAACCTGCAGCCCGGCGGCACCGTCAGCGTCACCCATCGCCTGTTCGCCGGCGCCAAGGTGGTTGCGATCCTGCGCCATTACGAAAAGACGCAATCGATCGAGATGTTCGACTACGCCACCGACTGGGGCTGGTTCTGGATGTTCACCCGGCCGCTGTTCTGGGTGCTCGACCAGATCTTCAAGCTGGTGGGCAATTTCGGCATCGCCATCATCCTCGCCACCATTCTCTTGCGCCTGATCCTCTATCCGATGGCGAACCATCAGTTCAAATCGATGGGCAAGATGAAGAAGCTGCAGCCGCAGATGGAGGCGCTCAAGAAGAAGTACGCCGACGATCAGCAGAAGCAGCAGACCGAGATGATGGAGCTGTTCAAGCGCGAAAAGGCCAATCCGGTCGCCGGATGCCTGCCGATGCTGATCCAGTTCCCGATCCTGTTCGCCTTCTACAAGGTCCAGGTCGTCACCATCGAGATGTTTCATGCCCCGTTCTGGGGCTGGATCCACGATCTGTCGGCGCCCGATCCGACCACCTACGCCAATCTGTTCGGCCTGCTGCCCTACACCGTGCCGGACAACATTCCCTACATCGGGTTCCTGCTCCATGTCGGTGCCTGGCCGATCATCATGGGCGCCACCCAATGGGTGCAGATGAAGATGAATCCGTCGGCGACCGATCCGATGCAGCAGAAGATGTTCGCGCTGATGCCGCTGATCTTCACCTTCATGTTCGCGACCTTCCCGGCCGGCCTGGTGATCTACTACACCTGGAACAACCTGCTCTCGATGGCGCAGCAGGGCTACATGATGAAGCGCGAAGGGGTGGAAATTCACCTGTTCAACAACATGCCATGGCTGAAGAAGCTGTTCGGCAAAAAGGCGGCGGCGTGAAAGAAGGCGAGCGCGTCGCTGATCCGGTGCTGGCGAAGAAACTGTTCGCCGGCGAGGCCAAGTTCGTCTGGGGGGCGCAGTCCGTCGACGGCCTGCCGCCCGCCAAGCTGCCCGAGATCGCCTTTGCCGGCCGTTCCAACGTCGGCAAGTCGAGCCTGATCAACGCGCTCACCGGCCGCAAAGCGCTGGCGCGCGTATCGCAGACCCCGGGTCGCACCCGCGAGATCAATTTCTTCGACCTCGGCGGCACGCTGATGCTGGTCGACCTGCCCGGCTACGGCTATGCCAAGGCCTCCAAAGAGCTGGCCGCCGAGTGGCAGAACATGATTTTCGCCTATCTCAGGGGCCGCGCCAATCTGCAGCGCGTCATGCTCCTGATCGACGCCCGCCGCGGCATCATGGACGTCGACCACGCGGTGATGGAACTGCTCGACAAGTCGGCGGTGTCCTATGCCCCGGTGCTGACCAAGACCGACAGCCTGAAGCCGGCCGAGCTTGCCCAAATGCGCGCGAAAGTGGAGGCTGAGGCCAAGACCCACACCGCCGCCTATCCCCATCTGTTCGCCACCTCGGCCTACATCGCCGCCGGGCTTTCCGACGTCCAGTGCCACATGGCAGCGTTGGCGCAGACGCGAAGTTCGGGTTATAAGCCACCGACTTCTTGAGACTCTGAGCAATGGCCTTTTCCGACGATCTGGGCGACAAAAACCTGCGCTCGATGGCGCGCTGGCGCTCGACCGCGCGGGTGCTGGTGGAAGCCCTGCCCTTCATCCTGCAATACGACCAGAAGGTCGTGGTGGTGAAGTTCGGCGGCAACGCCATGGACGAAAACAGCGCCCACGATTTCTCCCAGGACATCGTCCTGATGAAGCAGACCGGCATCGAGCCGGTGGTGGTGCACGGCGGCGGCCCGCAGATCGGCGCCATGCTGAAAAAGCTTTCGATCCCGTCGCAGTTCATCGACGGCCTGCGCGTCACCGACAAGGCGACCATGGACGTGGTCGAAATGGTGCTAGTCGGAACCGTCAACAAGCAGATCGTCACCGGCATCAACGGCGCCGGCGGCCATGCGGTCGGCCTGTCGGGCACCGACGCCAAGCTCATCGTCGCCAAGAAGCTCGAGCGCATGAAGATCGATCCCGAGACGCACGAGTCCAAGCCCGTCGATCTCGGCTTCGTCGGCGAACCCGACGAGATCAATCCGGAGGTGCTGCGCACCTTCATCAAGTCCGATCTCATCCCGGTGATCGCGCCGGTCGGCGTCGGCCGCCATGGCGAGAGCTACAACATCAACGCCGATACCGTCGCCGGCGCGGTGGCGGGCGCGATGCAGGCCGAGCGCCTGATCCTCTTGACCGACGTCGACGGCGTGCTCGACAAGGACGGCAAGCTGATCCCGCGCCTCAGCCTCGGCGAAGCGCGCACCCTGATCGCCGACGGCACCATCAAGGGCGGCATGATCCCGAAAATCGAAACCGCCATCGAAGCGGTGGAGAGCGGGGTGTCGGCCGCGGTCATCCTCGACGGGCGTATTCCCCATGTGCTGCTGCTCGAACTCTTCACCCAGCACGGCGCCGGAACCCTGATCACAGCCGAATGAAATGAAACGGGGGGTCTTCGCTTGGGTGTTCGCTCTGGCGGCCTTGGGCGCGCCGGCTGAGGCCGGTCTGACGCTGTGCAATCGCACCAGCACCGTCCTCTATGCCGCCACCGCCGCGCTCACCATGCCCGACGCCACGGTCAAAGGCTGGACGCGGCTGGCGCCCGGGGCCTGCGCCGAAGCGATTCGGGGCGATCTGACGGCGCAAGCCTATTACCTTTATGCCAAGACGAGCCGTGCTCACGCCGGGGCGCCGCGGGCCTGGAGCGGTGCCACCCGCGTCTGTGCCAAAGACAAGGACTTCTCCTGGCGCGGCAGCCTCAACGCCCGCTGCAGCGGCGACAGTTACGAACTGAATTTCGCCGAGATTTCGACCCAGCACCTGCGCAGCTGGACGACGAGCTTCCACGACACCCCCGATTTCCCGTCACTGCAAGCAGCCGAACGCGCCGGGCTGAAGCGCCTCCTCACCGATATCGGCGTACGTACCGCAGCGACCGACCGCCAAGTTGATGACGCGCTGAAGGCGTTCCGCGCCCGCGTTCATCTGGCGCCCAATGCGCCCACGGCGGCGCTGTTCGATGCGCTGGAAACCGAAGCGCTGAAAGCGGCGAACGCGAGCGGCTACACGCTGTGCAACGACACCCAGGGCGAAGTCTATGCCGCCATCGGGCTCGACATGGTGAGCCAGAAGGGGCCGGTCAAGGCCAGCCGCGGCTGGTGGACGGTGGCGGGCGGCGCCTGCTCGCAGCTCATCACCGAAAGCCTTGCCGGCAAGACGATCTGGCTGCGGGTGGAACGCAGCAAGGCCGCCGCGCTGGTGCAAGGCCCGGCGAAATTCTGCGTCACCAATATCGAATTCGACATCCAGGGCAACGAGCGCTGCGCCGCCCGCGGCCTTGTGGAAGCCGGTTTTGCCCAAACCCACACCGGCGCCAGCCCCGGCTACACCGCCCACGTCACCGCCAACGGACTGGGGAAGTGATCCTCCTCGCCCACGAAGGGGAGAGGGGTTTTACGTGCTTGTTTCGGCCGTTAACCAGCGTTTACCATGGGCGCGCGGCGGTTAAGGCTCGGGAAAAGGGCGCTGGCGCATAGTGGTCGCGACAGAGGCACCGCCATGGCTGTTCCTTCCGATCATCCGGCGCACGAAGCCCCCGATTTCCGGGCGGTGAAGACCTTTATCTTCGATCTCGACAACACCCTTTATCACGCCGATTCCAACCTGTTCGCGGCGATCGAATCGCGCATGACCGAGTTCATCGCCCACCGCCTCGATGTCCACCCGGGCGAAGCCTACACGCTGCAGCACTTCTATTTCCGCACCTATGGCTCGACCTTGCGCGGGCTGATGGAGTGCGATCACGTCGATCCCGACGAGTTCCTCAATTACGTCCACGACGTCGATCTGACGCCGCTGCACGCCGAGCCCGTCTTGCGCACCGCGCTGACGCGCCTTCCCGGTCGCCGCTTCATCTTCACCAACGGCAGCCGCAACCATGCCGAGCGGGTGCTGCGGCAGATCGGGCTCGATGGCCTCTGGGACGACATCTGGGACATCCACACCCTCGGCTTCGTGCCCAAGCCGCGCCCCGAAGCCTACACTAAGGTGGTGGCGGCGGGCGGCTTCGCGCCGGCGACGGCGGCGATGTTCGAGGATACCGCGCGCAATCTCGTGCCGGCGCAGGACCTCGGCATGACGACGGTATTCATCCGCTCGGATTCGCGCTGGTCGATCCAGGGGCCGCAGACCGCGGCTGCGCCCGGCCGCCATTTCCACCACGAGATTGACGATCTCGCCGATTTCCTTCAGACCATCCGGCTCTGAAGGGACCTGCCATGACGCACGAGCTCGCCAGCATCATCGACCGCGCCTGGGAAATCCGCGACCAGATCAATCTGCAGACCGAAGGCGAAGTGCGCGAGGCGGTGGACTCCGCGCTTGGCGGCCTCGATGCCGGGTTGGTGCGCGTCGCCGAGAAGATCAATGGCGTCTGGACTGTGCATCAGTGGCTGAAAAAGGCGATTTTGCTGTCGTTCCGCCTCAACGACAACGCCCTGATCGACGGCGGCCCCGGCGCCTCGTCGTGGTGGGACAAGGTACCGATGAAATTCGCCGGCTGGGACGAAGAGCGTTTCCGCGCCTCGGGCGTGCGCGCGGTGCCGGGCGCCTTCGTACGTCATGGCTCCTTTCTGGCGCCGGGCGTGATCGTGATGCCGAGCTTCGTCAATATCGGCGCCTGGGTCGGCAAAGGCACCATGCTCGATTCCTGGGCCACCATCGGCTCGGCCTGCCAGATCGGCACCCATTGCCATATCTCGGCCAATGTCGTGATCGGCGGCGTGCTCGAGCCGGTGCAGGCCGGGCCCGTGATCATCGAGGACAATTGCTTCGTCGGCGCCTGTTCGGCGGTGACCGAGGGCGTCATCGTTGAAGAGGGCTCGGTGATCGCCATGGGCGTCACCATCGGCGCCTCCACGCTCATCGTCGACCGCACCACCGGCGAGACCTTCCAGGGCCGCGTGCCGGCTTACTCGGTGGTGGTTTCGGGCACGGTGGGCGGCGGCGACGGCAAACCGGCGCTTTACGCCCCGGTGATCGTCAAGCGGGTGGACGCCAAGACCCGTTCCAAAACCTCCATCAACGAGCTTCTGCGGCCCTGAGGCCGCCACAAAACGGCGATTTGACCGGTCGCGGGGCGGGAGGTACACCGCCGCGATGATCGACCCCGTTCCGCTTGCCCAGGCCCTGATCCGTCGCCCTTCGATCACGCCTGACGACGAAGGCGCCATCGGCGTGGTGGCCGGCGCGCTCGCCCCCCTCGGCTTCGACATCGAGCCGCTGCCGTTTGCCGGCGATGGCGGCCCGCGCACCGAAAATCTCTACGCCCGCCTCGGCGACGAGGGCCCGGTGTTCTGTTTCGCCGGCCACACCGACGTGGTGCCGCCGGGCGAGTTGTCGCTATGGAAGCATGACCCGTTTGGTGCCGTGGTCGAGAACGGCATCCTTTACGGGCGCGGCGCCGTCGATATGAAGTCGGCGATCGCCTGCTTCATCGCGGCGGTGGAACGCCATCTCGCCAAAGGCCCGTTGCAGGGCTCGATCGTATTCCTGATCACCGGCGACGAGGAAGGCGATGCCATCAACGGCACGCCGAAAGTGCTGCGCTGGCTGAAAGACAAGGCCATCACGCTCGATCATTGCCTGATCGGCGAGCCGTCCTCGAGCGTCGCCATCGGCGACGGGCTCAAGGTCGGCCGCCGCGGCTCGCTCAACACGCGCGTGACCGTGGAAGGCGTGCAGGGCCATGTCGCCTGGCCGGAGAAGGCCAAGAACCCGGTGCACGCGCTGGCCGAGTTCATCGTGCGGCTGACACGGGCGCCGCTTGATGCCGGCACGGATCTGTTCGATCCCTCTACGCTCGGCTTTTCGACGGTGGATGTCGGCAATCCGACCTGCAATCTCATTCCGGCCAAGGCGAGCGCCGCCTTCAACATCCGCTTCAACGACGCCCATTCGTTCGGAACGCTGGCGGCGCATCTGAACGCGGTGGCCAAATCGGTTTCCGACGATACCGGCTGTGTGATCACGCTCGACTTCAATCTTTCCGGCGTCGCCGATGCGGTTGGGCCCGGGCCGTTCGTGGATGTGCTGGACAGCGCCGTCGCCGGCGTGACCGGGACCGTGCCGCTTCATACCACCGGCGGCGGCACCTCGGACGGGCGCTTCATCAAGGAGTTTTGCCCGGTGGTCGAACTCGGACTGATGAACGCCACCATGCACCAGTCCAACGAGTGCGTGCCGCTCGCCGATCTCGCCACCTTGACCGACATCTACACCGCCATTCTCGACAAGTATTTCTCATGAACAATGCACCCATCGGCGTGTTCGATTCGGGCATGGGCGGGCTTACCGTCATGCAAGCCTTGAGCGCGCGATTGCCGGACGAGCAGTTCGTCTATCTCGGCGATACCGCGCGGCTGCCCTATGGCACCAAAAGCGCCGACACCGTGCGCCGCTACGCCTTGCAGGCCGCGCACGCACTGACGGCACGCGGCGTCAAGCTGGTGGTGATCGCCTGCAACACCGCCTCGGTCGGTTTGTCCACCTTACAAGAAGCCCTGGCGCCCTTGCCGGTGATCGGCGTGATCGAGCCGGGTGCCGAAGCCGCGTTGCGCGCCGCCCCCGATGGTCCGATCGGCGTCATCGCCACCGAAGGCACGGTCAAGGGCGGCGCCTATGTCCGCGCCATCCATGCCCATTCCACCGCGCCGGTGGTTCAGCAGGCGTGCCCGTTGTTCGTGCCGCTCGCCGAAGAAGGCCTGACCGCCGGCCCCATCGCCGAAGCGGTGGCGCATCGCTATCTCGATCCCTTGATGGCACGGCTGCCCAAACCTAAGGCGCTAGTGCTGGGCTGCACCCATTATCCGGCCTTGAAGGACGTGATCGCGCGCGTGGTGGGCCCCGAGATCAAGCTTGTCGACAGCGCCGCGATCACGGCGGAAGCGGTCGAGCGCCTGCTCGATGGCCGGAATTTGCGCGCGACCGCGAAGCCGGGCGAGCATCGCTTCTATTGCACCGATGCCCCCGACCGCTTCGCACGCGTCGGCGAAATCTTCTTCGGCACTGCCATCGATCCCGGCGCCGTGGAGCAGGTGGATCTTCAGTAATCCACCCTGACGAAATAGAGCCCGTCCGGCGGGGCGACGGGGCCGCAGCGCGAGCGGTCGCAGGCGGCGAGTGCGCTGGCGACATCGCGCGGGCGCCATTTGCCTTCCCCGACCAGCTTCAGCGTGCCGACCATCGAGCGCACCTGATGATGCAGGAACGAGCGCGCGCTCGCTTCCACCGAAATCTCGTCGAGCGCGCGGCGCACGGTCAGTTTGTCGAGCGTCTTGACCGGCGATTTCGCCTGGCATTCGGAAGCGCGGAAGGTGGTGAAGTCGTGCAGGCCGACGAGTTCCTGCGCCGCGGCGTGCATGGCGTCGGCATCGAGATCGTGCACCACCTGCCAGGCGTGACCGCGCTCCAGGGCCAGCGGCGCGCGACGGCAGACGATGCGGTACAGATAATGACGCGTCGTGGCCGAAAAGCGGGCGTGAAAATCGGGCGCCGCAATCTCGGCCTTCACCACCGCGATCGGCGACGGCCGCACGAAATGATTGAGGGCATCGCGGACTTTGTCGGGGTGGAACTCTTTCACCAGATCGAAATGCGCCACCTGCCCCAGGGCATGCACGCCGGTATCGGTGCGCCCCGCCCCGGTGACGGTGACGGTCTCCGACGAAAACGATTTGATCGCCGCTTCCAGCGTGCCTTGGATCGACGGCCCGTTGTCCTGCCGCTGCCAGCCAACGAACGGCCCGCCGTCATATTCCACGGTGATGCGATAGCGCGGCATCAGGCGAGCACCGAGCCCTTGGCCAGCGACCAGCCGCGCAACAGATCGACCGCCGCCATCGCGGATTTGCCCGGACGCTGCAGGCGCAGCAGGCGGATGGCGCCCTCGCCGCAGGCGATGGTCAGCTGATCGTCGAGCACCGTGCCGGGGGCACCCTGTCCGGCGACCGGTTCGGCGAAGAGGATTTTCAAGCGCTCGCCAGTGGCTTCAGAAAACGCGCCGGGCCAAGGCGACAGGCCGCGGATGTGGCAGTCCACCTCCACCGCCGATTTCGTCCAATCGATGCGGGCTTCGTCCTTCAGGATTTTCTTGGCATAGGTCACGCCGTCTTCGCCTTGCGGCACCGCAGTGAAATTTCCGCTTCCGAGCAGCTTCAGCCCGCGCGCCATCAGCTTGGCGCCGCTTGCCGCCAACTCGTCGGTCAGCTCGCCCGCGGTCTTGCGGCCAATGACGGTTTCTTCGCTGAGCAGCACCAGGCCCGTATCCAGGCCCGCTTCCATCTGCATCACCATGACGCCGGTTTTGGCATCACCGGCCATCACCGCACGTTGAATCGGGGCGGCGCCGCGCCAGCGCGGGAGCAGCGAGCCGTGCAGATTCCAGCAGCCCAGCCGCGGCGCGTCGAGGATCGGCTTGGGCAGGATCAGGCCGTACGCCGCCACAACGGCGACATCGAGATTGAGCGCGGCGAACTCCGCCTGCGGCTCGGGTGGGCGCAGCGATATCGGGGTGCGCACCTCCAGCCCATGCGCCAGCGCCAGCTTGGCGACCGGTGACGGCTCTTCCTTCATGCCGCGGCCCTTGGGGCGCGCCGGCTGGGAATAGACCGCGGCGATGTCGTGGCCTTCTGCGATCAGTTCGGCAAGCAGCGGCACCGCGAAATCCGGCGTGCCCATAAATGCAAGTCGCATGGGTCCCCCACCCGAAGCGCCGAGCGCTTCGACCTCCCCGCGAGGGGAGGTAAAAGAGTTACGCCGTTTCCTTCTGCCTCTTCGCCAGCTTCTTCAACGCCATCGAACGCTTGAGGCGCGACAAATGGTCGATGAAGAGGGTGCCGTTGAGATGGTCGATCTCGTGCTGCAGGCAATCGGCGAGGAAACCGTCCGCTTCCACCGTTTGGGGTTTGCCCTCGCGATCCATGTAGTCGACGCGGATGGCGGTCGAACGCACCACCTCTTCCCAGATATCGGGCACCGACAGACAGCCTTCCTCGAATTTCGCGGTTTCGTCGGAGGCCCACACGATCTTGGGATTGAGGAAGACCTGCGGCTCGTTCTTGCCCTCTTTCTGGGCGATGTCGATCACCACCAAATTGAGGCTGACACCGATCTGCGGTGCCGCCAGACCGACGCCATCGGCCGCGTACATGGTTTCGAGCATGTCGTCGATCAACTGGCGGATGTCGCCGTCGACTTTGACGACGTCTTTACCCGCCTGCTTGAGGCGGGGATCGGGGGCGGTCAGGATCGTGCGTAGGGCCATGGCTGTCAGATAATCACGGGGGCCATTGGGGTCAAGCTACGGCAGATCCCCCTTCGACAGGTCGGAGATCAGCAAGTCGCGGTTGGGCTGCGGAAAGCGCACAACAACCTCGGCTTGCGGCGTTTCGGGCATCGGCTTGGACGTGCCTTCCACGCCAAGCTCCTGGAACTTGCGGGCGCCCGGCATCACCGAGGTTTCGAGGCTGCCGACGAAACTGTTGTAGGCCTTGACCGCGTTGGTCAGCCCCTTGCCCACACTTGCGACGTGGTCTCCCATGGCGCTGAGGCGGGTGTAGAGATCCTTGCCGAGACGGGCGACGTCGGCCGCGTTCTGCGCCAGACGCTGCTGCCGCCAGCCGTAGGAAATCGCCTTGGCCAGCGCGATGAAAGTGGTGGGGGTGCAGATCAGCACACGGGCCTTGATGCCGTCCTCGAACAACGAGGGGTCGCGCTCGAACGCCGCCGAGACGAAATTGTCGCCGGGCACGAACATCACGACGCTATCGGGGCTGCCTTCGATGCGCTCCCAATAGGATTTGCTGGAAAGATTGTTGAGGCGCTCGCGCAACTGGGCGGCGTGGCGCTTGAGCAGGGTTTCGCGTTCCTCCTCGCTGGTAGCGGACAAGGCATCGATATAGGCCGAGATCGGCGCTTTGGCGTCGACCACGATCACCCGCCCGCCGGTCACCGAAATCACCACGTCGGGCCGCAGCGAATCGTCATCGCCGCGGAAATGCTTCTCGGTGGCGAAGTCGCAATGCTCCACCATGCCTGACAATTCCATCACCCGGCGCAAGGTTTCTTCGCCCCACCGGCCGCGAGTCTTGGGCGAGGCGCGCAGCGCATTGACCAGGCTGGCGGTGACCGTTTTGACGTCTTCATTGCGGGCGGTGACGTCTTTCAAGGCGTTGGCGACCTCGCCGAAGCGGACGCTGGCATCTTTTTCCATCACCTTGAGCGCCTCGTCATAGGCCTTCAGGGATTCGCCCAACGGCTTGACCAGCTCGGCGATCTTGGCGGTGCGGTCGTCGATCTCCTTGGCGGTGAGTTGCTTCTGGGCCGCGAACAAGGCGCCGGCCTGCTCGAGAAATTCCTTGTTACTCGCCTTCAACACGTCGCCGGCCAGGAGCTGGAAGCGGTCCTGCAGATCGGCGCGCAACACGGTGAGTTGTTCGATCTGTTCGAGGCGCGCTTTTTCCGAGGCGGCAAACCCGGCCTCCAGCCCGGCCTTCTCTTGCGCCAGTGCGCCATGAGCCAAACGCAAGTCCTTCAACTCCGCCTCGGTCCGCGCCATGCCGTCCAATGTCGCTTTGGCGCCGGCAAGATCCGCCGCCAACGCCGCCGCTTCGGCCCGCGCCGCATCGGCTGCTGCCGCGCGTTCCCTCAGGGACGCCATTTCCACTGCGGCTTCCGCCAGACGGGTCGCTACCGTCTGGACCTCACGCCCACGCGCGATCCACACCGCCAATCCGCCGATTGCCAGAGCACCGAGCGTCACGATCGCCGTCAGCAGCCAATCCATTTTTCCCCACCTGCATTGCTGGAACAAATAGTGTACTCGCGTTGAGGCAGCCACGCCAAGCATTGCGTTATGACCGCCGCAACATTGCCGCAGCCCGGCACGGGTATGAACTTGGCGCGGGATTCTCGCGACGTGGAAATGCTGCCCGAAGCGCAGGATCTGCTTGGCCTGGCGCCGCCGGAAGCGGACGCTTAACGCGACTGCGGCGCCGGTAACGCTTTGTTAAGAGCTGTTTGGGTTGTTCCAGTTCTATTAAATTCCTCCGGCGTAAGATCGGCGCCATGACGGCTCACGTTCCCTTCGCTGGATTTGAATGTGCCCGGCCACCGGATGCGGCGGCACCGGAGCGCTTCAAGGCGGCCAATCCGGGCGCGGCGATCTTCGTCCGCCAAAAGCCGAGCGGCGTCGCCATGCTGGCGGTCGCGCCGGGGCGCATCGTGCTGACACTCGCCGGCACCATCGGCAGCGAACACATCGTCGGCGTGTTGAAGGACGCCAATGTGGCGGAGCGCCTGGGCTCGGATGCCTTTCACGCCCTGATCAATCTCGCCGATTACAACGCCTCGGTCGATTGGAAAGATATCCAGGACATCCGAGAGGTGATGCCCAAAGGCGCCAGCCGCACCAACAGGAACGCCTATGTGGTGCGCAACAGCTTTTACGCCATGGTGGCCAAGATCACCGGTGCGATGTTCCCGCAGACCGAATGCTCCGCCTTCACCCGCGAACAAGACGCCCGCGCCTGGCTGGGGTGGACGTAGCCCTACGGTCAGAACGCGTTCAACGACGCTGAGCCCCATGGAATATGCCGAGCACGATGAGGGCGTCATGCCCATCGTCGGCTTGGTACACGATCACATGGGGCAGCCCTGAGACGACCCACTCGCGCGTTCCGCGATCCGTCCGACCCGGCCCATCGATGGAAACAGCCGTAGCCGGTCTTCGATCGCGGACAGGATTCGCTCGGCGACCGAGCGGGCGTTGGCGGGACTGTCGTGCGCGATCCAGCGGACGATCCCGGCGAGATCGTCGTACGCCTCTTCGCGAATGATCACCGTCACGGCAGCAGCTTTTCGATCCGCGAACGCAACTCGGCGGCGGTCATGGTCCGGACGTCGGGCGTGTCGATGCGCCGTTCCACTTCCTGCGCATCGCCATCCGACAGGGTGGGGCCCGCGGCCGCGGTGGCGTAATCCAGGATCGCGTCGGCGGCGATTTCCTGTTCGCGCGGCGTCAGCGACTTCAATACCGACCAGGCGGTGTCGATCTTGTTCATGCGGCGGCTTTAGCAGAACCGGGCCGGCGGCTACAGCGCGCGCCGCGCCTTGAAGGCGGCGGAGAGGGTGCCTTCGTCGAGGTAATCGAGTTCGCCGCCGACCGGTACGCCATGGGCCAGCCGCGTCACCGTCACGCCGGTTTCGGCCAGCGCATCGATCAAATAGTGCGCCGTGGTCTGGCCTTCCACCGTCGCGTTCATGGCGAGGATGATTTCCTCCACGCCGCTTTGCGCCCGCGTGATCAGGGTTGCGACATTGAGCCGGTCGGGGGTGACGCCATCGAGCGCCGACAGCGCCCCGCCGAGAACGTGATAGCGGCCTTTGAACACGCCGGCGCGCTCCAGCGCCCATAAATCGGCGACGTCTTCCACCACGCACAGGATGCGACCCTCGCGGCGCGGATCGCGACACAGGGCGCAGGGGCTGGCGGTATCGAGATTGCCGCACATCTCGCAAGTCTTGATCGCGCCCGCGGCGTCGGTGAGGGCCAGCGCCAGCGGCTCCATCAACACTTCGCGCTTTTTCAAGAGATCGAGCGCGGCGCGCCGCGCCGAGCGCGGCCCCAGCCCCGGCAATTTCGCCAAGAGCTGAATCAGCCGTTCGATCTCGGGACCGATGGTGCTCATCAGCCCCTCGGTGTCATCGCCCGCCACTGCGGGCGACCCAGATCGTGTTGTTCCGTTTTGCGGAAGAATTCAGGATTTTCTGGAACGGCGGTGCCGGCGGGACCTGGATGGCCCGCAGGTGCGGGCCATGACAAGTCGTCGTATGCAATAGCCTTTCCCCTCAAGGGGGGCGCAAAAAGAAGAGCGGTGTTCATTCTTCGTCGCCTTCCGGCATGGGAACATCCATACCGGCCTCTTCCGCGATGACGTCGCGCACGGCGATGATTTCGGCGCCGGGGAAACGATCCATCACGGCGCGCACCAAAGGCTGCTGCAGCACGGCTTCGTGACGGGCCTGTTTGACCGCCTTTTTCTGCTCGGCAATGGTCGGCGCCCCGCCCTGGCTGACGACGGTCACGGCCCACCGGGCGCCGGTCCAATCCTTCAGCTTCTGCGTCAGGTCGGCGGCAAGCGAACGCGGCGCCCGCATCGACGGGCGAAACTCCAGCCGCCCCGGTTCGAGCGCAACGAGATGCATGTCGTTTTCGATGTGCACCTTGAGCAGTGGCGCGCCATGGCTTTGGGCGTAGGCGGCGAGGTCTTCCAGGCTTTTGAACACCGGCGCATCGTCGGTCGCCAGCATCGGCGCCGGCGCGGCCATCATCACCGGGCGCTCATTGGACGCCGCCATGCGCGGGCCCGATCCGACGGGGGCACCACCCGGTGCCGGCGTCCGCGGTGCGGCGACCGTTGCGCCGTCCATCACATCGCGCACCAATTTGTCGGTCGGCGGCAGATCGACGGCATACGCCAGCCGGATCAACGCCATTTCGAGCGCCTGCACCGGGCGGGCGGCATCGCGCACCTCGAACAGGCCTTTCAGCAGCATGGTCCAGGCGCGGGTCAGCGACGACACCGCCAGCTTGCCGGCCATTTCCGCGGCGCGTTTGGCTTCGGACGAGGCACCATCGAAAAAGCCTTCAGCGCCGGGGGCGACCTTGATGCGGGTGAGGAAGTGCGTGATCTCCAGCAAATCCTGCATCACTGCCAAGGGATCGGCGCCGCGATCGTAAAGCTCGCCGAGGCTGGTCAGCGCCGCCGCAATCTCGCCGGCCATCACCTTCTCGAACAGGTCGAGGACGCGGCCGCGATCGGCCAGGCCCAGCATGCCGCGAATGGTGTCGGCGGTGATCACGGTTTCGGTGCCGTGGGCGATCGCCTGATCGAGCAGCGACAGCGAATCGCGCACCGAGCCCTCCGCCGCCCGGGCGACGAGCGCCAGCGCCGCGTCCTCCAGCTTGACGCCTTCCTGGTCGGCGATGTTGGCAAGATGTTTCACCAGCTCGGCGGTCTCGATGCGGCGCAGATCGAAGCGCTGGCAGCGCGACAGCACCGTCACCGGCACCTTGCGGATTTCGGTGGTGGCGAAGACGAACTTCACATGCGGCGGCGGCTCTTCCAGCGTCTTCAACAGGCCGTTGAAGGCCTGCTTCGACAGCATGTGGACTTCGTCGATGATGTAGACCTTGTAGCGCGCCGAGGCCGGGGCATAGCGCACGCCCTCGATGATCTCGCGCACGTCGTCGATGCCGGTGCGGGAGGCGGCGTCCATCTCTTGGACATCGACGTGACGGGATTCGGCAATCGCCCTGCAAGGTTCACACACGCCGCACGGGTGGATGGTCGGCTGTGTCGCCTTTCCATCCGCTCCGATGCAATTCAGCGCCCGGGCGATGATGCGGGCGGTGGTGGTTTTGCCGACCCCGCGCACACCTGTCAGCATGAAGGCATGGGCGATGCGCCCGGTGGCGAACGCGTTCGACAGGGTGCGGACCAGGGCTTCCTGGCCGATCAATCCGGTGAAATCGGAGGGGCGGTACTTGCGGGCCAGGACCTTGTAGTCGCCCGCGGCCAACGCCGGGGCGGGACCAAGACCTAACGATGGCGTTTCGCTGTCGTCCATGCTCGCCTAAGAGGTAGGTGGGAACCGGCGACGACCCGGACCGGATTCGTTACGGCTGCTTCCTTCCGGACCTGACCGGGTTGGCGAGCGTTCCGTCCGCCACCGGTTCCCGGGTTCTCTATAGAGATTGCCGTTGCCGAAGGCCAGCCCGGACGATAATCCAGGTCCGGAAAGGTGTTAGTTGCCATGCTCCCGTTTACCGGAAATTCGCTCGACCGCTGCTCGGACAGGCGCGGGGATGCTGCCTGGGTGGCCGAGCGGCTGGCGACCGCCCGCGTCCTGCCGATCTGGCAGACCCAGGTACTGGTGACCGGGTCGCCGATGCTGAAAGCGGCCGACATCCC
This sequence comes from Rhizomicrobium sp., assembly GCF_056722145.1. NCBI lineage: Bacteria > Pseudomonadati > Pseudomonadota > Alphaproteobacteria > Micropepsales > Micropepsaceae > Rhizomicrobium > Rhizomicrobium sp. The sequence continues at coordinate 48,433 of NZ_JBWZET010000203.1, forward strand.
GCTCGACATCGCCCAGACGCTGGTGGTGCCGCGGGGCGCGATGGTGTTCCTCGGGCTCGAAGACGCCGAACTCGGCGACGGGCGGGCGGTGTTCGCGCTGGAAGTGTCCGATGCGGCGCCGGAAGCATTGGCGGCATTCGGCGAGTTCCGCGATCTGCGCGGCGCCTCGCTGGTCCTGCGCAGGAAGGACCTCGCCATTCTCTCCCAGGCCAAGGGGATGATCGAATGGCACGCCCGGCACGGCTTCTGCTCGCGCTGCGGGGCGAGAACCAACAGCGCCGATGCCGGCACCAAGCGGGTGTGTCCACTCTGCGCGGCGGAACATTTCCCGCGCACCGATCCGGCCGTGATCATGCTGGCGACCCACGGCGAGCGCTGTCTCGTGGCGCGCAACGTCGCCTGGACGCCGGATTTCTATTCCTGCCTTGCCGGTTTCATGGAGCCGGGCGAAAGCATCGAGGAAGCCGTGCGCCGCGAACTGTTCGAAGAGGCGGGCGTGACGGCGGGCGTTGTGCGCTATGTCGCCAGCCAGCCGTGGCCGTTCCCCGCCGCACTGATGATCGGCTGCACGGCCGAGGTCGACAGCGACGCCCTCACCCTCGCCCCCAACGAAATCGCCGACGCGATGTGGCTGACCCGCGCCGAAGCGCGGGCGTTGTTGGACGGCAAAACGGAAGGCCGCCGCGGCCCGATAAAGGCCGCCATCGCCTGGCATCTGATTGATGGATGGGCGAAGGGGTAAGTCGCGTCAAAGCGCGCACTCATTTTGTCATCTCCGACGGGCGCGAAGCGACCGAGCGACGACCGGCTGCGCAGCTACGACGGACTCGCCGGGGATGACGACCTTTTTTGTGATTCCCCGCTCCCCATCATCCGGACAACATCGGAGGGATTGATGGTCGCAGCGGGTGGGGTTTTTTCGCGGGGTGATCGGGCTTAGCCTGATCCAAGAGATGGTCTTGGGGCGTAGCATGGTCAGGGTTGGCGTTGCGGCGATAATTGTGGCCGCATTCCTCGGCGTCCCGGCGTCGGCGCAGGTGTCGCCGTCCGGCTGCAAGGCGTTGGCCGAACTCAAGCTCGACAATGTGAAAATCACCGCGGCCGAGCATGTGTCGCCGGGCTGGAAGTTCCCCAAATCGCCGTTCAACGCCTTCTACCGCCCGGCGGCCGAGGCGCGGTCGACCTTCTGCCGCGTCGCCTTCACCATCGACAAGGAGATCAAGGCGGAAGTCTGGATGCCCGACATCTGGAACCACCGCTTCGAAGGCGTCGGCAACGGCGGCCTGACCGGGGCGCTGAATTATCCCGAGATGGCGCGTGCCGTCGGCATCGGCTTTGCCACCGCCTCCACCGACACCGGCCACGAAACCCCGGACGGCTACTTCGATGCCAGCTGGGTCGCCGGCCATCCCGACCGGGTGGAGAATTTCGCTCATCGCGGCCATCATCTGATGGCGGTAAACGCCAAGAAAATCATCGCCGCCTATTACGGCCGCGAACCGCGCAAAAACTATTTCACCGGCTGCTCGTCGGGCGGCTGGCAGGCGCTGTCGGAAGCCGAGCGCTATCCCGACGATTACGACGGCATCGTCGCCGGCGCCCCGGCGATCAATTTCGTCAAGCTGCAGTCCTCGGGCTTCGTCCAGGCTTGGCGGGCGCGCGCCACGCCGAAAGGCGATCTCAGCCAGGCCAAGCTGTCGTTCCTGGCCAAAGCGATGGTCGCCCAATGCGACCTCTCCGACGGCGTCAAGGACGGCGTCATCGCCGATCCGCGCCAGTGCACGTTCGATTGGACCAAGGTGACCTGCAAGGCGGGCGACAAGCCGGATTGCCTGACCCGGATGCAGGTGGCGCGGGCGAAAACATTGTATGGACCGCAAACGACGCCGAAGGGGATGAAACTCTATCCTGGCCTGCCGCTCGGCGTCGTCTCCGCCTTCGGTCCGCATTCCATCGCGCCCGGCCGCGACCCCTTCACCACCACCATGATGATCCTGGCGCTGAAGCAGAAGCCGGCGTGGGACGTGCGCTCGTTCGAGCCCGATCGCGACATCGCCCGCATCGAGCGCGAACTCGGGCCGATGATGGATGCGACCAATCCCGATCTCAGCGCCTTCAAGGCGCACGGCGGCAAGCTGCTGATCTATCACGGCTGGGCCGATGGGCTGCTGTCGCCCTACAACACGCTCGATTACGTCCACGCGGTGGAAGCCAAGACGGCGGGCACCGACAGTTTCCTGCGCCTGTTCCTGGTGCCGTCCTACGGCCATTGCGGCGGCGGCGAAGGCCCCAACGGCTTCGATTCCAACGCCGCCATCGTGTCGTGGGTGGAAGGCGGCGAGGCACCCGACGAAATCATCGGCTATCACACCGGCCTTGACGGCGTCATCGGCCTGACGCGGCCGTTGTGCGCCGAGCCGAAAGTCGCGGTCTACAAGGGAACAGGACCGACCGACGAGGCCTCGAGCTTTGTCTGCAAGCTGCCCGAGGCGCGGCCGGTGACGGCGGTGCGTGCCGCTACGACGCTGCGCGCGGCGCCACCTCGAAAGCCTGGTGGATGATCAGTTCGAGGCGGCCGTCATCGTCGAGCACCGGGGTGTTGAGCGGGTTCCACCAGCGCTCTTCGAACACGCCGTCGCGGTTGCGCACGTCGTAACGCAGCCGGCCGATGCTATCGGCACAGCCGTGATCGAGCACGCGGCCGAAGGAATCGGCGAGATCGCGCGTGCTGTTGACGCTTTTTTCGGCGGGATTGTCGGGGAACACGGAAAACAGATCGCAGCCGACAATGTCGTCGCCGGACATATCCATGGTCTTCAGGTACGCCTGGTTGGCGCCGACTATCACCAGATTGGGCTGCAGCAGCAGCGACGGCTGCGGCAGGCTCCGGAACACGCGCCGGACCAAGGCGCTGGGCAGGATGATCGGGCGCGGGCCCTGACCGACACTGTAATAGGCCGGGTCTGAGAGCAGAAGGAAGCGCACCGCCTTGGCGACTCGCCGCCAATAGGCCTCGGTTTCCGCATCGCCCTCTTCGGCGTGGGCGCTGGCACGCAAATCGATGATTTCCGGGGCGCCCTTGCCGAGCTTATCCAGCATCTGCTGCGCCACCGTTACGATGTTTCCCAGGCTCGCCGCCACGTCCGTCTCGCACCATTGATCCAGTGCAAAGGTGGGCACGATGCGACATCGTAACAAGTAGGGAATACCCCGCAATTTGAACGCCGCAAGCAGACGGCATTCGGTGGCGGAGGTGTCAGGATTTTGCCCGCTACGGCATCTCGATGCGATAGGGATGGGCGGGGTAGATGCCGAGCATGATCACCCGCGAGGAAAAGAACGACAGCTCTTCCAGCGCCAGGCGCACGTTGCGCGAATCGGGATGGCCTTCGATGTCGGCATAGAACTCGGTGGCATTGAACGACCCGCCGAGCTGATAGCTTTCCAGCTTGGTCATGTTGACGCCGTTGGTGGCGAAGCCGCCCATCGCCTTGTAAAGCGCCGCCGGAATGTTGCGCACGCCGAACAGGTAGGTGGTGATGACCGGGCGACCGTCATTGGGCGGATCATCCGGCTCGCTGCCGACGATCAAAAAGCGCGTCATGTTGTTGGGCGCATCCTCGATGTCGGCCTTCAACACTTCCAGCCCGTAAATCTCGCCCGCCAGTTTCGAGGCGACGGCGGCGGCGGTCGGGTCCTTCAATTCGGCGATGTGACGGGCGGCGCCGGCGGTGTCCGACCACTGCTTTTCGGCGAGACCGAGTTCCTTGGTCACCTTGCGCACCTGGCCGAGCGCCGGGGCTTGGCTGTAAACGGTTTTCACGTCTTCCAGCTTGGTGCCAGGCACGCCGAGCAGCTGATGGCGGACGCGATGGAAATGTTCGCCGAGAATGAACAGGCCCTTGTCCTGCTCGTCGGGCACGAAGCCTTTCACGGCGCGGCCGAAATGGCGCACCAGCAGATGCACATCGGCGATGCGGCCGTAGACGGAATTTTCGACCGGCACGAAGGCGAGATCGGTCTCCCCCGAACGCACGGCATCGAGCGCCGCATCGAAGGTCGGCTTGCCGATGAAGGTCGCCTCAGGCATCGCCTCTTTGGCCGCGAGATTGGCATAAGCGCCCGCCTCGCCCTGAAACGCCACCGTGCGGGCGCGCGAAATCAACGTGTCGTCACTCATTTTTTCTCACGCGCGATGACGGCGCGGGCCTTTTCGAGGTCGGCGGGGGTGTCGACGCTGAGCGGCACCTCGTCGATGCGGCCGACCGCGATCTTGATGCCGGCTTCAATGGCCCTGAGCTGTTCCAGCTTCTCGGTCAGTTCCAGCGGCGACGGCTGCAGGCCGACGAAGCGCTGCAACGCCTCACGGCGATAAACATAGATTCCGACGTGCGCGAACCATGGCCCTTTGCCCGAGGGGATGCGCGAGCGCGAGAAGTAATGGGCGAGGCCGCGCTTGGCGCCGACGTCCCAAGTCGCCACCACTTTCACCACGCTCGGATTGTCGGCGTCGGCGGCGTCCTCGATTTCGGCGGCGCAGGTGCCGATGTCGGCGCCGGTGGTCACCATGGCGTCGATCGAGGCGCGGATGCAGGCCGGGTCGAAAGTCGGCAGGTCGCCCTGCAGATTGACCACGAAGTCATGTTCGAAGGCGCGATCGACCGCGTTCAGCGCCGCCCACACCCGATCCGACCCCGAGGGCAGCGCGGCATTGGTCATCACCGCCCGACCGCCGGCGGCCTCTACGGCTTGCTGGACTTCCTTCTCGGCGCAGGCGACCACGACCGGGCCGACACCGGCTTCGACCGCTTTCTGCCACACCCGGACGATCATCGCGGTGCCGCCGATGTCCGCCAGCGGCTTGCCGGGGAGGCGTGTGGAGGCCATCCGGGCCGGGATCAGCACGATCGGTTTCATTGGGTCTCCCCCTTCCAAAAGTGCGACAGTCTGCCGCACTATCGCCCCGGGTTGGGCTTGTAATGTCGCACCCGGCGGTCCTTATCGGACCTCTTTTTCGTCCTCGTTCGCATCTGGCGCAAGGCCACATACGACGCACTCGATAGGATTTACGGAGCCAGACCTTATGGATTCCTGGGAGTGGAACAAGATCGCCGGTGCGGTTCTCGGCACATTGCTTTTTATACTCGTTGTAAGAACCGTCGCGAACGCGCTGTTCGATACGCCGTTGCCGGCGAAGCCCGGCTACGCCGTGGAAGTGCCGCAAGAGGGCCAGACCCAGACCGCCGCCGCCCAGCCTGCCGCCGAGCCGCTGCCGGATTTCGCCGCCGTGCTGCCGACCGCCGATTTGAACCACGGCAAGGATGTCGCCGGCCGCTGCTTGCAGTGTCATGACGAGTCCAAGGGCGGGCCCAACAAGATCGGTCCCAATCTGTGGGGCGTCGTCGATCGCGCCCGCGCCAGCCATCCCGGCTTCTCCTATTCGAGTGCGATGAGCGCCAGCCACGATCCCTGGACCTATGACAAGCTGTTCGTGTTCCTCAAGGCGCCGCAAGCCACCGTGCCCGGCACCAAGATGAGCTTCGCCGGATTGCGCTCGGCGCAGGATCGCGTCGACCTGCTCGCCTATCTGCGCACCCTCAACGACATCCCGGCACCGCTTCCCGATAAGTGAAGAGGCTGTCATCCCGGCCAAGCGCTTTACGCGAAATAGCCTTCTCGCGCCCGATGGTTTAGGGCTGCGCGCAGAGCCGGGATCCACCCCGACGCAAGTCTTTTTGTAAAGTGGATCCCGGATCGCGCCATCTGTGCCGGACGGCAAGAGACTTGCGGGCGCGTCCGGAATGACAAATTACGAAGTGCCAATATGTCCAAGCCCAAACTCTTGATGCCAAAACTTTTGATGATCGTGTCGCCCAAATGGAAAGGGCTGACGGAAGCAACGCTCGACAATGCCGAGGTGGTGCTGGAGGGGCGCGATGCCTATGCCCCCGAAGAAATCGACTATGTGATGAGCTTCACGCCGCCGCCGGGCAAGATCGCCTCGTTGCCGAATTTGAAGGCGGCGTTCTGCCTCGGCGCCGGTGTCGACGGCTTCCTCGCCGATCCCGATTATCCGCGCGCCGTGCCGCTGGTGCGCTTCGTCGATCGCACCCTGTCGGCGGAGATGGCGCAGTACCTGCTGATGCATATCCTGATCCACCATCGCCGCCAGCGCTTCTTCGACGCCGCCCAGCGCGACGGCCACTGGCGCCAGCAGACGCTGCCGCGCCGCACCGAGGACACCCGCATCGGCTTTCTCGGTCTCGGCGAGATCGGCCGCTTCGCGGCGACGCGGTTGGCCGATCTCGGCTTTCAGGTGTCCGGCTGGAGCCGCAGTCGCAAGACGATTTCCGGTGTCACGACCTTTGCCGGCAACGACGAACTGCCCGCCTTTTTGGCGCAGAGCGATGTCCTTATCTGCTTGCTGTCGCTGACCCGCGCTACCCGCGGCATCCTCAATGCCGAAATCTTCGCGGCGCTGCCCAAGGGCGCTTTTGTCATCAACGTCGCCCGCGGCGCCCATCTGGTGGAAACCGATCTGATCGCGGCGCTCGATAGCGGGCAGCTGTCCGGCGCCGTGCTCGATGTTTTCGGCGAGGAGCCGCTGCCGTCAGCCAGCCCGCTGTGGCATCACGCCAATGTGACGATCACGCCACACATTGCCGCGGTGTCCCAGACCCCCGTCGTTCTTAAATACATCAGCGACGGCATCGCCGCCTTCGAACGCGGCACGGTGCCCGACACGCTGGTCGCTATCGACACCGCATATTAGGAGATGGACATGGCCTACACGCTCGTCATCGGTAACAAGAATCTCTCGAGCTGGTCGCTCAGGCCGTGGCTGGCGCTGAAGACGACCGGCGTCCCGTTCACCGAAATCCTGGTGCGGCTCGATCAGCCCGAAACCCGCGCCTCGATCGCGCAGCACTCCGCCGCCGGCAAGGTGCCGGTGTTGAAGATCGACGAGGCCGGCCGCGCGCTCACGGTGTGGGATTCGCTCGCCATCTGCGAAACCATTGCCGAGCGTCATCCCGAAGCGCATCTGTGGCCCGCCGATCCGGCCAAGCGCGCACTCGCCCGCTCCTATGCCGCCGAAATGCATTCGGGCTTTCCCGACGTGCGCCAGAACCTGCCGATGGATTTCGCCCGCAGGATCGCCACGCCGGCGCTCGATGAAGCCACCAACAAGCAGGTGGCGCGCATCATCAACGCCTGGGAAACCGCGCTTGCCGACAACGGCGGCGAATTCCTGTTCGGCGCCTTCTCGATCGCCGACTGCCTCTACGCGCCGGTGGTATCGCGGTTCACGACTTATGGCATCGACCTGCCCGCCGCCTCGGCCGCCTACGTCGCCCGGATGCTGGCATTGCCGGCATTGCAGGAGTGGAAAGCCGACGCCGAAGCCGAAGTCGGCAAAGGATGGAAGTGACCTTCCGCACGACGCGGTCGGGCTACTTCAATATCCCCGCCTCGCGATAGAAACGGGCGGCGCCGGGGTGGAGCGGCACCGACGACAGGCTGGCGGCATCGCCGATGCGGATACGGCCGGCGTCGGTTTCCTGGTCGAGCAGCGCCCGGTTGCCGGGGTGATAGAGCGCCCGCACCAGATCGTAGACCGCTTCCGGCGGAGCGCTGTCGGCGACGATCCAATAGGTGTGGCTCGACACCGTGGCGATGCGCGGGCTGCCGCGATAGGTGCCGGCGGCAATGGTGTCGGCGGCGATACCCTTGACGGTGGCGAGCAGCTTGGCGCGCCCGGCGCCCTCGATCGGCACGATCCGCGCCTGACCACGGCCGACCATGTCGGCAATCAGTAGCGCCGGCGCCCGACCGAGGAAGAAGAAGGCGTCGATCTTGCCTTCGCGCAGCAGGCCGCCGCTGATTTCGTAGGTTTCGCGTATGACTTTGGCGGGACGCACGCCATAGGCCTTCAGAATTGCCTCGGCGATGACGTCGGCTCCCGACTTGGCGCCGCCGAGCGATACCCGCTTGCCCTTGAGGTCGGCGAGGCTCTGGATCGGCGAGCGTGCCGGCACCACCAGCTGGACGTCTTCGCTGAAGAGATCGGCCATCACCCGGATATGGCTCTGCCGGCCCGATTGCCGGAAGGCGCCGCGACCCGCCACCGCATCGCCGACGACATTGCCCTGGGCAAGGCCGGAGGCGGCTTGCCCGGCGTTCACCGCCAGGACGTTGGCGACTGCCCCGTCACTCGAACGCGCCGACACGATCACGCCGGGCGGGCCGCATAACGGGCTCATCTCGCACCGCGCCAGGCCGGGCGGATGGGAAACGATGCGGGCGATCAACTCGCCGGCCGGGAAATAGGTTCCCGCCGCCGGTCCGGTCGCGATCTCGAACGAGCGGCGCGGCGGCAACGGCTGCGCCACCGCGGCCAATGCCACGACGGCGACAAGTCCCGCCTGCAATTTGAATCGTCTCCGGCGCAAACCCTAATGCCTTTTAACACCCTCGGCCGATGATTCGTCGGCGTCGCAGCGCAACTTAAGCCTTTGTTGACCGCATTTCGCCCATTCTGGCAAGGCAATCGGAAGGCTTTCTGACGATGTCCCGTCTTGGTCTCGCCCTCAGTGCTGCCGCGGTGTCGGCCCTTTTGGGCACCAGCGCGCTCGCTTCCCCACCGGAACCGTCGACCGCCACCTTGGCGCAAAGCATCGATGCCGGGGTGCGCGAAGCGCAACTGAAGCGCAGCCAAAGCGACTATGCCGGCGCGGTCAAGGTGTTGAGCCAGCTGATGCTGGTGGCGGCCGACGATCCACGCGTGGTCGGCGAATACGGCAAGGTGCTGGTGCAGCAGAACCGCCCGACCGAGGCGCTCGATTTCCTGCAGCGCGCCGTGCAGCTCAAGTCGAACGACTGGATGCTGTTCTCGGCGCTCGGCGTCGCCTATGACCAGAAGGGCGATTACGCCAACGCCCAGGCCGCTTATCAACGTGCTCTGACCCTGAAGCCTGGCGAAGCCGCGGTCCTCAACAATTACGCCATGAGCCGTTTGCAGGCCGGCGATCTCGCAGCCGCGCGCCAGCTCATCGCCGAGGCCGCCAACGGCTCGAAAGACGAACGCATCGCCAGGAACGTGAAGATGATCGCCGCCCTCAAGGTGCCGCCAGCGGGCAAGGGCGCCGCTGCGACGGCGGTTGCCGCGGTGCCCACCGCCTCGGCGCCGCCGCGCCCGCTCGCCCGCACCCTGACGCCGGCCGAAGGCAACAGCGTCGTGATGCAGGCAGTGCCACACGATTCAGAGGCCGGCCCGATCGCCGCCAAGCCGAAACCCAAGCGCACCGCCAACGCTGTACCGCAGCCACCGAAGAAGAAGCCGTCGGAGATTCCGGCGCTGCGGCTTTCGGGCGGCGGACAGTAAGCTGCACCACATCCATGTCGTCCTGACCGGGTCAGGCCCCACCGTGACGAAGAGTGGTGCTAAAGCATGTGCATGACGCGCATCACCGCCGGCCCCATGATCACGACGAACAGCACCGGCAGGAAGAAAATGATCATCGGCACCGTCAGTTTGGCGGGCAGCGCGGCGGCCTTCTTCTCGGCCTCGTTCATGCGCATTTCGCGGTTTTCCTGGGCGCAGATGCGCAGCGCCTGGCCCAGCGGCGTGCCATAGCGCTCGGCCTGATTGAGCGCGGTCGCCACCGCCTTGACGCCCTGATGACCGCAGCGCTTGGCAAGATTTTCGAACGCCTGCTTGCGATCGGGCAGATAACTCAGCTCCGCAGTGGTGAGCGCGAATTCTTCAGCGAGTTCGGTCGAGGCCTGACCGATTTCGGCGGCGACCTTCTGGAAACCGGCTTCGACGCTCATGCCGGATTCGACGCAGATCAAGAGAAGATCGAGGGCATCGGGAAACGCCGCCATGATCGATTGCTGGCGTCGCGCGATGGCGTTGGAGATGAACAAGTCGGGCAGGTAATAACCGGCGAGCGCGGTCGCCACCGCCGCGGCAAGCTTGAGCATCGGCGACCAATGGAAATTGCCGATGATGTAGAAATAGAGCAAGCCGAACGCGAACAGCGCGAACGGCATCACGAAGCGGAAGAAGTTGAACACCATCAGCGGCGTCGGCCCGCGCATGCCGGCCATCTGCAGCTTTTCCTGGGTGCCTTCCGAGGCCACCAGCTTGGCGAGGTTGAAGCGCTCGGAAATCTGCTTGATCAGCTTGGTCGAGCCGACCGGCTCGGTGCGCAAGCTGGCGCCGCGGCGTTGGCTGAGCTGCTCCTTGTGGCGGGCCCTGAGTTCCTCGCGCCGTTCGGCGACGTTCTTCAAGCGCTTCTGCAGCGTGTCGCGTTCGAGCAGCGGCAGGCCGAGGGTGACGAAGGTCGCAAACGCGAAAATCGCCGCCGCCGCGGTCGCCAGAAAGCGCGCGTCGAACAGCAGATCCATGATGTCGATGCCGTCGAACATGGCGCCGCCTCAGTGCTTGAAGTTGATCATCTTGCGCATCACCAGGATGCCGAAACCCATCCAGATGGCACAGCCGACCAGCATCATATTGCCCGCCTTCTCGGTGAACAGCAGCGAGATGTAGGCCGGCGTCGTCAGGTAGACGATGGTTCCCACCGCCGGCGGCAGCGAACCGATGATCATCGCCGAGGCCTTGGCTTCCGACGACATCGCCTTGATCTTGCCGAGCAGACGTTTGCGGTCGCGCAGCACGCCGGCGAGATTGCCGAGCGCCTCCGACAGATTGCCGCCGGTCTTCTGCTGGATGGTCATGACGATGGCGAAGAAGCTGACTTCGGCGGTCGGCATCGAGTCGTACATCTTCTTGAGGCCCTGCTCGAGCGTCAGGCCGACCTTCATGCCTTCCACCAGCTTTTTGAACTCGCTGCCGACCGGATCGCGGAACTCGCCGGCGACGACGCGCAAGGCGTCGGATGTCGGCAGGCCCGACTTGACCGAGCGCACGATGACGTCGATGGCGTTGGCGAAATCGGCGGTGAATTTCTTCTCGCGCCGCCCCTTGAGGAAGGCGAGGACCCAACGCGGCAAGCCGAAGCCGGCAGCAAATCCGGCCAGCGCCACCACCAGGATCGACTGCCCCTTGAAGATCAGCACCAGCGCCATGACGAGGCCGAGCGCCGCTGACGTGATCCAGAACGCCTGCGGCGAGGTGGCAAACAGGCCGGCCTGATCGAGACGGCGGCGGACGGTGACCGTCTGTTTCTTCTCCGCCTGCTTCTTCTCGAATTCCTTGAGCGCGGCCTGCATGTTGCGCTTGCGGGTGGCGGTGGCGTCGGGCTTACCGCTGCGAACTTCGGGTTTGGCGAGCGCCGCGACGCGGGCCTTGGAGCGATCGCCATCGCCGGCAAACGCGATCACGGCGCCGCCGCCAAGCAGCACGACCAGCATCACGGCCACGACCAGCATCATGGCTACACCTGCAACCCGTCGAGCGCTTCCGACAGCTCGCGTTCGAGGCCGAAATAGCGGGCGCGTTCCCAGAACTTGGGCCGGACGATGCCGGTGCCGACATGCTTGCCGCGGATGCGGCCGGCTTCATCCTCGCCGTCCATCTCGAATTTCATCAAATCCTGGGTGATGACGACATCGCCTTCGGTGCCGACCACTTCGGTGATGGCGGTGATGCGGCGCGAACCGTCGCGCAGGCGCTCGGCCTGAACGATGACGTCGATCGAGCCGACGATCATCTCGCGAATGGTCTTGGTGGGAAGCGCGAAGCCGCCCATGGTGATCATCGATTCCAGACGGCTCATCGCCTCGCGCGGGCTGTTGGAGTGCAGCGTACCCATCGAGCCGTCGTGACCGGTGTTCATCGCCTGCAGCAGATCGAACGCCTCGGGGCCGCGCACTTCGCCGACGATGATGCGTTCCGGGCGCATGCGCAGGCAGTTCCTGACCAGATCGCGCATGGTGATCTGG
>NZ_JBWZET010000204.1:0-3407 GCF_056722145.1 Rhizomicrobium sp.
GATTCGGCCAGGATCTTCTTGCCGAGGCTGACATTGGTGCCCTCGAGGCGGACGACCAGCGGCACGTGCAGGCTGACCTCGCGCGCCGCGGCGACGACGCCCTCGGCGATGACATCGCAGCGCATGATGCCGCCGAAGATGTTGACGAGGATGCCTTCGACATTCGCGTCGGAGAGGATGAGCTTGAACGCCGTCGTCACCCGCTCCTTGGTCGCGCCGCCGCCGACATCGAGGAAGTTGGCCGGTGAGCCGCCATAGAGCTTGATGATGTCCATCGTCGCCATGGCGAGGCCGGCACCGTTGACCATGCAGCCGATGGAGCCATCGAGCTTGATGTAGGAAAGATCGTAGCGCGAGGCTTCCACTTCGGTCGGGTCCTCTTCGCCGAAATCGCGCAGCTCCATCACATCCTTGTGGCGGTAAAGCGCGTTGTCATCGAAATTGACCTTGGCGTCGAGGCAGACGAGCTTGCCCTCCTTGGTCACCACCAGCGGATTGATTTCGAGCAGGCTCATGTCCTTGGCGACGAAGGCGTCGTAAAGGCTTTTCATCAGCGCCACGCAACTCTTGATCTGGCCCCCTTCCAGCTTCAGCGCGGCGGCGATCTCGACGCCGACATAGGGCGAATAGCCGGCCGCCGGATCAATCGAGAAGGTCGCGATTTTGTCGGGGGTGTTCTTGGCCACCTCTTCGATGTCCATGCCGCCTTCGGTCGAAACGATGAAGGAGATGCGCGAGGTGGAACGGTCCACCAGCACCGACAGGTAAAGCTCGCGCGCGATCGCCGAGCCGTCTTCGATATAAAGCCGCTTCACTTCGCGCCCCGCCGGCCCGGTCTGATGGGTGACGAGGGTCATGCCCAGCATGCGGCGGGCTTCCGTCTCGACATCCTCGATCGACTTGACCACCTTGACGCCGCCGCCCTTGCCGCGACCACCGGCGTGGATCTGCGCCTTCACCACCCAGACCGGTCCGGGCAGCAGCTTGGCGACCTGCACGGCCTCTTCGGCACTGAAGGCGGCTTTGCCCAATGGCACCGGAGCGCCGAACGACCGCAATATCTCTTTGGCCTGGTATTCGTGGATGTTCATGGGCGCGTGACTCTTGGCGGGCGGGACGGAACAATAGCAGGGCGATTTCGCCGCGCAAACTTTTTTAGAAGTGTTCAAAATGAAGAATCGGGGCGGCAGGGTTTATCCCGGCTTAACAGAGGGCTGACAGTGTGGCGGGCATGAAACCCTGGTCGATCGCGCGGACGGCGGCTTTGGCGGGTGCCGTGGTGCTGGCGGTGGAAGCCATGCTGCTGGCCACCGGCAACCGGGCTGTGCTGTTCGGCGTGCTGATCGATCCCGACTGCTACATGCATCTGCAGCGCGCCTTGCGGCTGATGACCGAGGGCGGCTGGCACGATACCGTCGACCCGCGCATCAACGCCCCGTTCGGCTACACCATTCACTGGACGGCGGTGTTCGACCTGCTGCTGGTGGCCGGGGCGGCGCCGCTGAAGGCCCTCGGGCTCCATCCCCATACCGCGCTTTACATTTGGGGCAGCGCCATCAGCTCGCTGCTGTTGATCGCCGCCTTGGCGGTGTTCGCCTGGGGCGTCAAACCCCGCGTCGCCGGGCCGATTTTCCTGTGGCTGACGGTGCTTCTCTTCACCCAGCCGCAGCTCGCCGGCTCGTTCATCGCCGGACGGCCGGATCATCACAGCCTGGTGCTGGGCCTGATGCTGGCGCAAATGGCCTGGGCCTATGCGCTGCTCGACGGACGCGCCGGGATGCGCTGGGCCGTAGCGGCCGGGGTGCTGGCAGGGCTGCAGCTCGCGACCTCGGTGGAAGCGCTGTTGACGATCCTGTTCCTGTCGGCGGGACTGGTAGCGGCATGGCTGGTCTATCGCCGCCAGACCTTGCGGGCCTTGACGCTCTATCTCGCCGCCGCCGCGCTGACCGCAGTGGCGTGGCTCGTGTGGGAGCGCGGCCGCTTTCTTGTCGAAGCCGCGTACGATCGGGTGTCGATCGCCCACGTCGTAGCACTGGCGGCGGGCACCGTGGCAATCGCCGCACTGGCCGCAGCGCGCCTCACCGGATGGCGGCACAAAAGTGCCGCGCTAGCCGCAGCCAGCCTCGGTGCCGCCGGCGTGATCGGCGCGACCTATCCCGATTTCTTCCTCGGGCCGTGGCCGCATCTCGATCCGGTGATTGTCGCCTGGCACCGCCAAATCAGCGAGTTGCAGCCATTGCTGCCGCGCGACGGCTTCAGCCTCGCCGCCTTCCTCGCCCAGATGACCGCGCCGGTGCTGGCGCTGCCGCTCGTCATCGCCCGCTTGCGCCGCGGCCCCGACCAGCCAGTAATGCTGCTGACGTTGATCGGCTTCGTGCTGTTCGGCGCCCTGGCGATGGCGCAGATGCGCTGGTCGGGCGAAGTCCAGGCGGTGATGCTGCTGCCATGGACGCTGACGACCGTCGCCATCATGGAAAGCGAAATCCGCCTCGGCCCGGTGCCGCTACGCGCCTTTGCGCTCGCCGGAGCGCTGCTGCTGCAGGTGCTGCCGACCATGGCGACTGAGAGCCAGAAGGGCATCGAGCAATTCACTACCCATCCTGCCGCGGTCTGCAATTGGAGTGCGGCGGCGCGGGTGATCGGCGCCAGCGTTCCCGACAACGCCATCGTCATGGCGCCGGTGTGGTACGGGCCTGAAATGCTTTGGCACTCGAACGCGCGCGTGATCGCCGGGCCTTACGAAATGCCGCCGGCGATGAAGGACACCGCCCAATTCCTCCACGGCGGCGCGGCGGCGGCCCGCGCCATCGTCATCCACCGCGGCATCACCCACGCCCTCGTCTGCGAGCACGACAACTGGCCCGGCTTCGGCGGCGAACTCGCCGTCGGCCGTCATCCCGATTGGCTGCAACAAGTGCCGCTGAAAAACGGCCCGCCGGAATTCCGGCTGTATCGCGTGGTGCGTTAATCCGCCCGTTTGATGAAGCGCCCGATCAGCGCCGCCAGCGACAGCACGATACCGATGCCGATGCCGACCCATTTCGCCGCCGTCGCTTCGAGCGCGAACGCAGCCATGGTGTTGGTGGAGGCATGGGTCAGCATATAGATCTGCAGGCTGTTCTCGATCCCGTCGCAGATCGCGGCGCCGATCGGCGCCAGCGCGAGGCGGGTCATCAGGCGCTGGAAATTGCCCGGGCGCGGCGCGAAGCGGTCGATCGCCGCAATGGCGCCGAAGAACAGCGCCGCGCCATAGAGCGGCATCAGCAGGAAATCGAGCCCGAGCAGGAAACCGGCCAGCGCCGCATCGGGCGGGTTGGTCCAGTGATCGACGATAACGCGGATGCTCCAGCCCGAATTCAGCCATTGCAGGTCGGCGGTGCCGTAGCCGGTATGGGCCTTGAGGACGC
>NZ_JBWZET010000205.1:0-9269 GCF_056722145.1 Rhizomicrobium sp.
CGGCACGTGGGGCACCATCCTGCGCTACCCGATCGCGGTCGCGCGCATGCTGGACATGTAAGCGAAACCTGCCTTCCCATAGCCCCGCCTGCCTTCCCTCTGGGCAGGCGGGGTTCCGATGAAGACAGGACAAGGAGCCCCCTATGATCGTCGGTTGCAAACTTCCCCACGGCCACACCATCGAGCACGAAGGCGAGACCATTGAACTCAACGGCGGCAACGTCGGCTATGACGCCAACAACCCGTGGCGGCAGGGAGCGGCGCCGGACTCTGTGGACCGGGTGTCCGGCGCCGGTCTGACCGTGCTCGATGGCGCGCAGGCAAAGGCGTTCAAGGGCTGGTACGACCTGAACAAGGGCGGTGGCCCGATTGCCTCGGGCGCGATCTTCTTCACCGAGAAGGCCGACGACACGAAGGCCGAGGCCAAGGCGCGCGAGGACGTCAAGACTGGCGTCGAGGCCCTCGATCCCGCCAAGGACCTGCCGAAAGGTCTGGAAACCGCGAAGGAAGACTGATCATGGCCGTTGCGGCATTCAACTATGCCGCCTGGGTCACTCGGTATCCCGAGATGGGGGCGGTCAGCGCAGAGCAGGCCGCCCTTTTCTTTACCGAGGCCGGGCTCTACCTCGACAACACCGACTGCTCGCCGGTGACCGATGTGACGCGCCGGCTGATCCTGCTCAACATGCTCACGGCGCACATCGCTACACTCTCTGGCGCGCTCGAATCGACGGGGCAGCCATCCGGCACGATAGGCGCGGTTTCAACGGCATCGGAGGGCAGCGCCAGCGTGTCGTTCGACACCGGCCTGATGCCTGGCACGGCGCAGTGGTATCGCCAGACCCAGTACGGCCTTTCGTTCTGGCAGGCGACGAAGAACCTGCGCGGCGCGGTCTATGTGCCGGGCCCAGCCTACATCGCAGATCCGTGGGCTAACACGCCATGGCAGCGGTAAGCGGCGGCGATGGACTGTCGCGAAAGCTGGTCGAGATCGGCAATGCGCTGAGCAAGGCCCGCGAAGTACATGTCGGCTTCCTTGAGGGCGCGACCTATCCAGATGGCACCCCTGTCGCCATGGTGGCCGCGATCAACAATTTCGGCGCGCCCGAGGCCGGCATTCCTGCTCGGCCCTTCTTCACCGACATGATCGCGAAGAACTCGCCTGATTGGGGCGACATTTTCAGCAACGTGCTCAAGGCCGCCAACTACGACGCGCAAAAGGCACTGGCGCTGATGGGCGACGGCATGGCCGGCCAATTGCGCGAGGCGATCGTCGACATGGACGGCCCCGCCAACTCGCCGGTGACAGACCTGCTCAAGGAACGCTTCCCCACGCGCGATGGCATGACCTTCGCCGATGTGATGCAGGCCCGGCACGATGTGGCGGCGGGCGAGACGGCGCCGGCCGGCAAGCCGCTGGTCTGGTCCGGCACCATGCTGAACAGCGTCGATCGCGAGGTCGTGTGATCAA
Organism: Rhizomicrobium sp.; assembly: GCF_056722145.1. Taxonomy (NCBI): domain Bacteria; kingdom Pseudomonadati; phylum Pseudomonadota; class Alphaproteobacteria; order Micropepsales; family Micropepsaceae; genus Rhizomicrobium; species Rhizomicrobium sp. Next base: position 1,472 of record NZ_JBWZET010000205.1, read on the forward strand.
CGTCCGCGCCCTCGCCAACCGATCGGTGCAGCGGGTCAACCCCAACGTCGCGGCGACGCTGCGGCGCTCGACCGGCTATACCACGGGCGATAGCGGCAAGCGGGCGCCATCGTATGCCCCTGACGAGCCGATCATCGTTCAGGTGCAGTCGCTCACGCAAAGCGAACTCGAGCATCTCAACAACCTCAACATTAGCAACGGCCAGGCCAGCGTTTTCGTGAATACGCAACTGTCGAGCGTCGATCGGCCATCGCAGTCCGGCGGCGATCTGATCGTGTTCGACACCGATCCACGCATCCCTGCGGCTCTCCGTGGCCAGACATGGCTGGTCGTGGCGCTGCTCGAAGGATGGGCAACTGCAGGCTGGTGCAAGGCTGCAATCACGAGCCAGATGCCATGACCCCTGCAATCACCTCCGAAGATGCCTTCATCGCGCTGCGCACGTTCCTGCTCGACATCGTGCCGGTGGGCACGGAAATTGTCCAAGGTCTGGACAATCGCGTGCCCATGCCTGGCGTTGACGGCTGGGTCGTGATGACCGAAACTCGCCTTCAGAAAATGGCGCAGACCACCCACGACTACTCCCCGGACGCAGGTCAGAAGACCGTCGCGCGTTCGACCGCGCTGCACTACCAGCTCGACGTCTACGGCGAGGCAGCGGCCGATACTGCGCAGGTGATCACGACGCTGCTGGCCGATGCCCACGGCGTCGACGCGCTCAAGCCGTCGGGCATCGCGCCGCTCTATTGCGAAGACCCGTTGCAGATGCCGCTGCTGGCCGGCGAGCAGCAGTACATCAAACGCATGATGGTTCGCTGCGCACTTCACGGCATCATCGTGGTGACGGTGGACCAGCAATTCGCCGACAATCTGATTACTACCTTGACGGAGTTCCATTGACATGGGCGCGAGCATTCCGGTTTCCCGTTTCGTGAACGTGCTGCCGAGCGTGATCAGCGCCGGTGGCCAGGGCCTCGACCTTGTCGGCCTGTTCCTCACTTCCTCGACGCAGATTCCCTACGGCGTGGTGCTGTCATTCTCCACCGCCGCCGATGTGGCGACGTACTTCGGTGCCCTTTCGACCGAAGCGACGCTGGCGACGGTCTATTTCGCCGGTTACGATGGTTCTCCGATCAAGCCTGCGAAGATCTATTTCAGCCAGTACGCAACGGCGCCGATCGCCGCCTACCTGCGCGGCGGCTCGATGGCCGGCACCACGCTCGCCCAGCTGCAGGCGCTGTCGGGCACCCTGACGATCACCGTAAACGGCTCGGCGAAGACCTCGTCGACCATCAACCTCTCGGCGGCGACCTCGTTCTCGAACGCCGCGACGCTGATCCTCGCCGGCTTCACGTCGCCCGGTTTCACGGTCAGCTATGACAGCCTTTCGGGCGCGTTCGTGTTCCTCGACTCGACCACCGGCACCAGCTCAACCCTGACCGTCGCCACTGGCACACTCGCGGCCGGCCTCAAGCTCACCAGCGCCACCGGTGCGGTGCTCTCGCAGGGTGCTGCCGCGTCGGTGCCCGGATCGGCCATGGATGCCGTGGTGGCGCTCAATCAGGACTTCGTCAGCTTCTCGACCACGTGGGAGCCGAGCGATTCCGACAAGGTGGCATTCGCGCAGTGGGCCGATGGCAAGTCGCAGCGCTTCGCCTATGTCGGCTACACCAACAACGCGGCGGCGACCACCAACGGCGACACCACGTCCTTCGGCCCGCTGGTCGTGGCTGCCGGATACGATTCGGTCATCCCGATCTATGACCCCACGAACGGCGCCAGCGTGTCTGCGTTCGTGATGGGCGCGATCGCCAGCCTCGACACCAATGCGACCAATGGCCGCGCCACGCTGGCCTATCGCACCGGCAATGTCTCGCCCGGCGTGACCAACCAGACTATCGGCGACAATCTGATCAGCAATGGCTACAACTACGTCGCTTCGGTGGCTGAGGTCGTCGACGCGTTCGTGATCTTCTACCCCGGCCAGATCACCGGCAGCTTCGACTGGATCGATAGCTGGGTCTCGCAGGTGTGGCTGAACAACCTGTTGCAGAACGCGCTGTTCCAGCTGCTCGTCGATGTCGGCCAGATCCCGTACAATGACGACGGCTATGCGCTAATCCGCGCCGCGATGCTCGATCCGGTGCAGAAGGCGGTGAACTTCGGCGCGATCCGCGCTGGCATCACGCTCTCGAACGCCCAGAGCGCCGAGATCGACAACCTTGTGGGCGGCAATGCCTCGGACACGGTCCAGCAGCGCGGCTGGTTCATCAAGGTGGACGATGCGGCCGCGGACGTGCGTGCGGCCCGCGGCTCGCCTTCGATCCATCTGATCTACACCGATGGCCAGTCGGTGCAGCGCATTACGCTCAACAGCGTCGCCGTCCAGTAAGGGGCCCTGACAATGAACACCCGCACTTTGACTTCGGCCAATGCGATCCTGCTGATCGGCGTGACCGGGCTCTATGACACGCCGCAGCGCATCCAGGGCTTCTCGGCTGACGACATCACCGACACCGACCAGGTCGGCAACGCGCAGGTCTCGATGGGGCTCGACGGACGCCTTTCCGCCGGGTTCGTGCCGATGGCGATTGCGCAGAACATCACCCTGCAGGCCGATAGTCTCTCGGTCGATTTCTTCGAGAACTGGATGGCGACCGAGCGCCGGGTGCGCGAAAAATTCATGTGCTTCGGCACGTTGGTCGTGCCCAGCATCTCGAAGGAATACGCGATGGTGCGCGGCGTCCTGACCAATGGTCCCCTGACGCCCGCGCTCGGCACCACGGTCAAGCCGCGCCGCTACACGATCACGTGGGAGAACATTCAGCCGGCGATGATGATCTGATGCGCAAGCACAAGGTTCTCACGATCGAGGCTGATGGCCGCGACAAGGGCAAGTCATTCCTGCTGGTTGAGATGCCGGCATTCGCCGCCGAGAAGTGGGCGATGAAGGCCATGCTGGCGCTCGGCCGCGCCGGCATCGAAGTTCCCGACGAGGTTGTCCAGGCCGGCGCTGCGGCGTTGATCGCGGCGGGCGTCGGCGCCTTCACCCGCATCGGCTATGACGACGCGGAAGGCCTGATGGACGAGATGCTCGGCTGCATTGCCTTTGCACCCGACCTGTCGCGCAAGGACCCGCAGCAGCCCGATCGGCCGATGACGCGCCCGCTCAACCGCGGCGATGCGTACAACGACGGCGACATCGAGGAAGTCGCAACGCTGCTCAAGCTGCGCATGGAGGTCGCGGAACTGCACGTGGGTTTTTCCATTCCCGCCGTGCTGTCGAGCATGGCGGAGAGGTGGATCGCTTCACGCCCGCAGCCTTCGTCAACGTCCCCGCAAGCTGCGGAACCGTCATCGCCGGTGACCGAGCCAGCCTGATCGAACTTCAGACGGTCTATGGCCTCGAAGACCTCTACGACCTGCTCGAAGTCATGACCGTCACCTCGGAGAACGAGCGGCGGGCGATGAAGGCGGCAGAGAAGGGAACCGACTGATAGCCTGAGGTTACAGCCTCGGAGCGCCCCATGGCCACCAACATCCTCGATGCCTTCTTTGTTACGTTCGGCCTCGACGCCAGCGGTTTCAAGGACAGCGCCGCTGAAGTCGATCGCACATCGAAACGAACGCGCGACGAGGTCCGCAAGACCTTTTCCGGCCTTGAGGATCAGGGCAAGAACCTCGGGCAGGCATTCCGCACCGTCCGCAACGAGGCGATCGGGCTGTTCCTCGCCTTCACCGGGGCGTCCTCGCTCACCGGGTTCATCTCCGGCATGATCTCGACCTCGGCCACCGCCGATCGGCTTGGCCAGACATTGGGCATGACCACCGGGCGCGTCGTCGCCTGGCGGCAGGCGATGAAGGAGATCGGCGGCTCCCCGGGCAGTGCCGACGCCGCTTTGCAGGCGATGGAGCGAGCGACGCAGAACTACCGGCTCACTGGTTCGTCGGGCATGGATGCCGACCTGCTCGGGCTCGGTATCAATCGCAGCGACTTGCTGGGCAAAGACCCCGGGCAATTGCTCGTACAGATGGCGCGCGCCCGCGACCACATGAGCGGACCCGAGTTTGCGGCGCGTCTCGGCCGGGCCGGGATGCCACAGGAAATGACCTATTTCCTGCAGCAGGGCGGGGACAAGGTTGCAAAGATGATCGCGGCTTACGAGAAGAACTCGTCGGTCTATGAAAAGCAGGCGAGCGAGGCGGAAAAGCTCCAGAAGTCGCTGGCAGACCTCAACAACACCCTGATGAAGGAACTTGTCCCGCCGGTCACCAAGATCGCGGAACTGTTGAACCGCCTGTTGGGTCACTTCGGCGAGACCACGCCCGCGCTGCCCGGTATCGGCGGAAAGCCGATGGGGACCATCGCCGGCATCCCGTATTACGGACCCGCACCGGGCGGCAAGGACACCGGCAGCGGCAATGCGGCGCAATCGTGGCTTGAGACGCATGGCGTTGCACCCGATGTTGCCATGGGAATCGCGGCAGGCATTTACGCCGAGGGTGGCGGCCTCGGGATGGCAAAGAACGGTGCCTTCGGGATCGGTCAGTGGCGCGGCGCTCGGCTCGCCAGGCTACGAGCCCAGTTCGGCGCGAATCCGACGTTCGAGCAGCAGATGCAATTCCTGATGTGGGAACTGAAGGGTGGCGATCCGGGCGGTAAAGACGTGCTGTCGTCGCACACTTCGGCGATCGCCTTGTGGGCGTACATCACGAAATTCATGCGGCCTCAAGGTGCGCATTGGGAGCATCTCGGAGACTGGCTCGGCGACATGAAGCGCGGCTCAGGGTACGTCCTGCGCGGCGGGTTCCATGCCAACAAGGGCGGCGTCCACATCCACAAAATCGTCGTCAATACCCATGGCAAGGATGGCCATAAGATCGCTCACGACATCAGCCATAACCTCAAGAAACGCGGTATCGTCGCGCGCGCTGACGGCGGGGTGGCGCCATGAGCGCGCTCTACCCTGACGTGCCGCTGACGCTCGGTGTCCCATCGGTGCTTCGCGACCTCACGAACCCCGGCACCGGCACCGACGCCTTGTTGACGCAGGACAGCGCCGACGTCGGCCAGTTGGCCGCGCAGCAATGGGGCATCTTCAAGGACGGCGGCGCCGTGCTCGAAGCTGACAACGTCATCGCCGTGAATTACCGGGCCGAATATCGCATCGCCGACTATCCGATCGAGCAAGGCGGCTTCGAGAGCTACGACAAGGTCGCGATGCCGTTCGATGCCGTGGTTCGCATGACGAAGGGGGGTGCCCTGGCCGACCGAGCGGCTTTCCTCGCATCCTTGACCGCGATGCAGACGGATCGCGAGATCTACGATGTCGTCACCGCTGAAGCGACGTACGCCAGCGTCAATGTCGCGCACGTCACCGTCGACCGCAGCGCCGAAAGCGGCGCTGGCCTCATTGTCGCCGACGTGGGCCTGATCGAGATCAGGCAGAATGCGACGGCCAAGTTCTCGAAGACCAAGGACGCCGCCAGCGCCGACACCGTCAACAATGGTCCAACGCAGGCGACCAGCGCGCCGGCCAATCCAGGCACAGTGAAATGACCCCGCAGTCGACCATCCCCCTATCGGCGGTTCCGTCGCAGGAACTGGCAGTGCAATTGGGTGGCCAGCGGTGCCGGCTAGAGGTGTCCCAGAAACGCACCGGGCTTTACCTCTCGCTCTATCTCGCCGACGTGCCGATTGTGACGGGCGTGCTCGCACGTGACCGCACGTGGATTGTCCGCGACGCCTATCTTGGGTTTACGGGCGACCTGGCGTTCATCGACACCCAAGGCGTCGCCGATCCCGATTACACCGGCCTCGGCACCCGATTCCTGCTGGTCTGGGGCACCTGATGGCTTTCGCGCGGCGCATCATCAACCTGCAGTTTCAACTCGGCAAGGGCGACTTTGGCGAGGCCGGCGCGGACACGGTCGACCTTTCCGGCCTTCGCTGCTCGGCGAACATCACGAAGGCTGGCTCGGCAAGCAACGCGAACTGCGAACTCCGGGTCTGGGGCATGCCGCTCGATCTGATGAACAAGCTGACGATCCTCAACAAGCTCGCGTTCGGCCAGCAGATCGACAACTCGGTCACGGTGCTGGCGGGCGACGAAAAGTCGGGGCTTGCTGTCGTGTTCGCCGGCACGATCATGGAGGCATGGGCTGATGGCCGGAATGCCCCCGACGTGATGTTCCACGTCTCGGCGACCTCGGGCCTGTTCCAGTCGATCAAGCCGATCCCGCCAACCAGCTACAACGGCAGCGTCGACATCGCGCAAGCGCTCGCCGGCCTGGCGACGCAGATGGGGCTGACCTTCGAGAATAGCGGCGTCACCGGACAGATCGAGAGCCCCTACTGGCCCGGATCAGTCAAGCAACAGATCGAGAAGGCCTGCACGGCGGTAGACTGCATGCATGTGATCGACGACGTCAGCCGCGTCCTCGCCGTCTGGCCCAAGGGGCAGGCGCGCGATGGCCAGTCAGTGCAGCTTTCACCGGACAGCGGCATGGTGGGCTATCCGAGCTTTACGCAGAACGGCGTGCAGATCACCTCGATCTTCAACCCCAGCCTGTCGTTCGGTCGCAAGGTCAATGTCGAGAGCCAGTTCAAGTCGGCGGCGGGCGAGTGGGTGGTGGCATCAATCAGCCACAACCTCGATGCGCTCGTGCCCGATGGCGAGTGGTTTACCGAGATCGAGTGCTCGCTGATCGGTGCGCCGGTCGCGATCATCAACTGAGGCGACCATGACCGACAAGGCCTATACCGGCTTCGCAAATCTCCCCGACACAATGGACGACCTCGACCGCATGAGGTTCGTCATCGGGCAGGCAATGAACGGCATCGTTACCGCGACGCTGGTGCAGGTAAAGGCGGTCGATGCGACCAAGGGCACTGTCGACGTGCAGCCGATGGTGCACCAGGTCGACGGCGCCGGCAACGCGATCGATCACGGCACCATCCACGCCATGCCGTACCTGTCCCCGCGCGCCGGCGGATCGATGGTGAAGTTGACCCCGCGAACTGGCGACATCGGCCTCGCCGTGTTCTGCCACTCCGACACATCGAGCGTGCGTAAGACGAAGGCGCCCGCCCCGCCGAGCTCGCGCCGCCGGTTTGATTGGGCTGACGGGATCTACCTCGGTGGCCTGCTCGGCGCCGCCCCGACACAGTTGATCGAGGTCGACGACGACACCGGCATCACCATCACCGCGGCCTCGGGTAAGCCGATCACGCTGAACGGCAATGTCACCGTCAACGGCACCCTGGCCGCGACCGGCGACGTGACCGGCAATGGCACCTCGCTGCACACACACAAGCACTCCGGCGTCACCACAGGCACCGGCCAGACCGGCACTCCGGTGTAGGGTTAGATTATGGCCTCAACATTGCTCCTCGACCGCAGCGCCAACGATCTCTGCCTCGATGCTGGCGGAAACATTGCTGTCGCGACGGAGCCCTATTCACAGGCGCAGGACGTGGCGTGCGAGTGCAAGGTCTGGGCAGGGGAATGCTATTTCGACACCACGCGCGGGCTGCCCTACGCAGATCAGATACTCGGCCGGTTCCAGCCCGTGCAGTTGCTGAAACAGAAGCTCGCCGCGGCGGCTGAACTTGTGCCCGGCGTCACCGGCGCGACTATCTTTCTGACTGCCGTGACAGCCCGGGCGATCGGGGGGCAAGTGCAATTCAAAAGCGGGAGCGCCAGTCTATGAGCGGCAGCAACGTCCCGCAGCCCGAATTCACCACGGCCGGCGTCGCATTGCCCGCCGAGAGCGACATTGTGGCCGGCTTCTGGGC
>NZ_JBWZET010000206.1:0-46066 GCF_056722145.1 Rhizomicrobium sp.
GATGCCGCCGTGGAACAGCGAGAATTCGATGAAGCGGAAGGCGGGGAAATCGTCGGGGATGTCGGGCGTGACGATGCCTTGCACGGTGCCGGCCATCGCCCAGAACCACGCCAGCTCATAGGCCTTCTGGTTGCCGGTCGCGAGCGCGACGATGGTGGCGATTGCCGCCCAGCTGCAGAGATCGAGCGGCAGTGCGTTACCGGAATTGATCCAGCCCATCTTGGTGAAGACGATGTACCAGGCGATCCAGGTGCCGGCGATGACAGCCGCGAAGGCCCACGCGATCACCCGCGACAACGTGGCAGACCGGGTCAGCCGGACCAGCGCCGACAACAGCAGCGGAACCAGCACAATCAACCCCAGGACGACGCGATGGGATGGCCCGAAAACCACGAACGGTGCGATTTGCCCCCCCGACATGCTGCCTCCTTGTCCACCGGTGTCAATTCCGTCATACTGCCGATGGGCTGGTGCCAGATGATGCCAAAAATGCCGCTATGTCCATTCCTCAACAGCGGGGTGGGGAGCGGCAACGGCGCCATCGTTACCGGTAACATGCTATGGTATCAGGGGGCGGAATACGCACCGTCAACAGAAACGGTCGCCCCATCGTCACGGCGGCAGCCCCGCCACCCAGGGAGAAAAACCAATGAGTAACACCGACCTCGGCGCAACCAAGGCAGCGCCGGCCAAGGCTGGCGGCTGGTATCGCTGGGTGATCTGCGGACTGATCTTCGCCTCGACCAGCCTGCTCTATGTCGACCGCCTCACCATCGGCTACCTCAAGAAGCCGCTGTCCGATTTCTACGGATGGAACCAGGCCGACTACGCCTTCATCGTCCAGTTCTTCATGTTCGCCTATGCGGTCGGCTTCCTGCTGTTCGGACAGTTGATCGACAAGCTCGGCGCCAAGCGCGGCTACATCATCGCCGTCGGTGTCTGGACGCTGGCCCATCTCGGCTGCGCCCTGATCGGCCTGCTGCCGCTTCCGATGGTGCTGATCAGCTTCGCGGTAAGCCAGGCGGTGCTCGGCCTCGGCCAAGGCGGCAACTTCCCGGCTGCCCTGAAAACGGTAGCGGAATGGTTCCCGCAGCGGGAACGTTCCTTCGCCATCGGCATTTTCAATGCCGGTTCCAATGTCGGCGCCATCCTGACGCCGATGATCGTGCCCTTCGTGATGCTGACATTCGGTTGGCAGTGGGCCTTCGTCGCCACCGGCCTGTTGTCGATCCTGTGGCTCTTGGTGTGGATTCCGTTCTACTCCAGGCCTGCGGAAAGCCGCTTCACCAACAAACAGGAACTCGCCTACATCGAAAGCGATCCCTATGTGCCGGTAAAGCAGCTCCCCTGGCTCACCGTGCTGCTGAAGAGGGAAACCTGGGCGTACGGGCTGGGCAAGCTGCTGACCGATCCGGTATGGTTCTTCTATTCCTTCTGGCTGCCCACCTTCTTCCTCGACAACTACAAGGAACAGCTCGCCCATATTGGCGGGCCGATGGCCGCCGTCGGCAACTTCATCTGCATCCTGCAGAAAGGCACCGACTGCCGCTCGACGCTCGGCGTGGCGCTGCCGGTGATCGTCGTGTTCCTGGTGTCGGACGTCGGGTCGGTGATCGGCGGCTGGATGAGTTCGGCAATGATCAAGGCCGGATTTTCGGTCAACAAGGCGCGCAAGCTCTCGCTTCTGATCTGCGCCGCCTGCGTGATGCCGGTGGCCGTCATGACCATGCTCACCAAGGATTTGTGGCTCACCACCCTCATCATCGGCCTCGCGGCGGCGGCACATCAGGCGTTCTCGGCCAATCTGATGACCCTGACCAGCGACCTGATGCCAAAGGAGGCCGTCGGACGGTGTTCGGGCATCGGCGGTACGGCAGGCGCCATCGGCGGCATCATCATGGCGCGGGGTGTCGCCAAGGCCCTGTCGGGTCTGGGCGGCTACTCGGCCGTGTTCCTGGTCGCCGGCATTATCTACCTGGTCGCCGTCGCGGTAATCCACGTCTTGTCGCCCCGCCTCAAGCCGGCCGACTTCAGCAGCGCCAAAACGGTTTAAAGGCGCAATTGTTCCCGCAAGGGAATGCGCTTGTTTGATTGCGATTTTGCGCAGGCCGGGGGAGACTCCGGCCTGTTTCTTTTTGGAAAGGCTGCATGGCCAACAAGCAAGCGCTCGTGATCTTCGGCGCCACCGGCGACCTCGCGCTGAAGATGATCTACCCTTCGCTCTATTTCCTCGACATGGAGCATCACCTCGCCGACGACCTCGCAATCATCGGGGTGGCGCGCAGCGACCTCGACGATGCCGGCTTCGCCGCCAAGGTGCATGACAGCCTGATCGACCACGCCAAGGCCGATTTTCGCGAGGACGTGTGGGCGCGCTTCGTCAAGCGGCTCGGCTATCAGAGCGGTGACGTCACCGAACAGGCGCCCTATCTGGCACTGAACGAGCGGCTGAAGGATTGCGCCATTCCGCTGCACTATCTTTCCACTTCGCCCGATTTCTTCGGCACCATCGCCGGACATCTGAAAGCCAACGGACTGGTCCGGCCCGAGACGGCGATCGCAGTGGAAAAGCCGATCGGCCGCGATCTGGCGAGTTCGCGCGAGATCGAGACGGCGCTGGAACAGGCCTTCCCCGAGAGCCGCATTCACCGCGTCGATCACTATCTCGGCAAGGACACGGTGCAGAACCTGATCGCGTTGCGTTTTGCCAATACGCTGTTCGAGCCGCTCTGGAACAAGGACTGCATCGAGCACGTCCAGATCACCGTCGCCGAGACCGTCGGCGTCGAACGGCGCTGGTCGTATTACGACTCCTACGGCGCCCTGCGCGACATCGTACAGAACCACATGCTGCAGCTCCTCTGTTTGGTCGCGATGGAGCCGCCGCCCGATCTCGGGGCCGATGCGGTGCGCAACGAGAAAGTGAAGGTGCTGCGCTCGCTGCGCCCGATCGGCACCGCCGAAGTCGAACGCGAAACCGTGCGCGGCCAATACCGGCGCGGCTTCATGGAGGCGGGCGCGGTGCCCGGCTACAGCGAAGAAAGCGGCGGCGGCAATTCCGATACCGAGACCTTTGTCGCCTTGCGCGCCCACATCGACAATTGGCGCTGGGCTGGCGTGCCGTTTTTCCTTAGAACCGGCAAGCGCCTGCCGACGCGCTCCACCCAGATCGTGGTGCAGTTCAAGCCGGTGCCGCATTCGATCTTCCACAGCACCATGAACGTGCCCAACCGGCTCGTCATCCGGCTGCAGCCGCAGGAAGAGATCGCACTGCAGATCATGAACAAGACGCCGGAACTGGAGGCGGTGCGGCTTCGCCCGGTAACGCTCGACCTCAACCTGATCGACGCCTTCCGCACCACCCGCCGCCGCATCGCCTATGAGCGGCTGATCTTCGACGCGCTCGGCGGCTCGATGTTCCTGTTCGTCAGGCGCGACGAGGTGGAAGCGGCGTGGACCTGGATCGACCGCATCGAGGCGGGCTGGAAGGAACGCGACATGAGGCCCCTGCCCTACACCGCCGGCACCTGGGGGCCGTCGAGCGCTTTCGCCCTCACCGAACGCCAAGGGTATTCGTGGTACGAGTGACTAGCGCTGCGCCATCGTGATCGGGCGCGGGCTGTAGAGATCGGGATAAAGCGCCTTCAGCTTGTCGATCTTGGGCAGGTCGTTGATGACGATGTACGGCGCCCTCGGATTCCGGATCAGGTAATCCTGGTGATAGGCCTCGGCCGGATAAAAGCCGTGCAATGCCGATACGCGGGTCGCGATCGGGCGCGAAAAGACACGCGAAATCTGCGCGATATAGGCGCCAGCGATGCGGGCCTGTGCCGGATCGGCCGCGAAAATCTCGGAGCGGTATTGCGGACCGTCGTCGGGGCCCTGACTGTTCACGGATGTCGGGTCCATCACCGAGAAATAGACCTGCAGCAATCGCCCGAACGAGACCGCGCGCGGATCGTAGGTGATACGCACGGATTCGGCATGACCGGTATTGCCCCATTCCACGGCACTGTAACGGGCGGTGGAAGCCTCCCCACCGGAATAGCCGGCCGTCACCTGCTGGACGCCTTTGACGTGCTGGAACACGCCCTGCATGCCCCAGAAGCAGCCGCCGGCGAACACGGCCGTCTGCAGCGAGGCGCCTGCGGGCATATCCTGCTGCGGCAGCGGCAAGGCGCGGCGGGTTTCCTCGCCGCAGGCCGAGGTGGTGAGAAGAAGGGCGGCGACGACAAGCGGTTTCAGCATGGGAGCCTCCTTCAGGCGCGGGGAATGAATTTGAGAGCGACGGCATTCATGCAATAGCGCAGGCCCGTCGGACGCGGTCCGTCGCCGAACACATGACCGAGGTGGGCGTCACAGAGGGCGCACGACACCGCGGTGCGTTCTTCCAGCAGACTGCCGTCGCGGGTCTCGTGCACATTGTCGGCGGCGATCGGCTTGAAGAAGCTCGGCCAGCCGGTGCCGGAATCGTATTTGGTGTGGGAATCGAACAGCGCGGTGGAGCAGCAGATGCAGCGGTAAATTCCGTCGCCGTGATTGTCCCAGCCCGGCCCGGTGAAGGCCCGCTCGGTGCCGGCCTGGCGCGTTACCGTAAAGGCAAGCGGGGACAACAGATGGCGCCAATCGGCGTCGCTGCGCACGACCTTGGGCTGGCGCTTGACGCCGAGCAGCTGGCCGGATGCCGAAAACTCCGCTACCGGCACGGTCGTGGCGGCGAAGGATGGCCTTACAAAGCCTACGGCTATTGTTGCGGTGGCTAACAGTTGGCGTCGCGTCACGCGTACCTCCGGTCCCCGCTGCCGCAGTATGTGGTGGCAGGGACCGGATTTGCCAAGTGGATTTTATTTCAGAGACGCACCGTCTTCATCGCGCCGCCGCCGGAACCAGCCTCGACCTTGAACTCGGTCCGCCCGATCAGGCGGCCGTCCACCGACACGACGTCGACACGCCACAGGCCGGCATCGATGTCGGACTTGTAGGTGTAGCCGCGATAGCCCTGGTCACGGCCGCCGCGCAGCGAATTGGTGAGGCGCTGCACCATCACCCAATCGCCGACCTTCTCGTCATAGCGCTTCCAGATGTAGTAGGTCGTGGTGTTGAGGTCGACCGGCGCGAACACCGCGCCGAACACGATCACCGGCTCGCCCGGCTGGACATGGATGATGCGCCGGATGCCGAGGATTGGCGGCAGCGTCTGTTCCTCCTCCACCGCCTGGTAATAGGTGTTGCGGGCGCGCGCGACCGAGGCATCGGCCTTGGTGCCGACGCAGCGCACCGCGCCCCGCGCCGGCACGCGGCAGATCGAGTGGTACACGCCCGACTGCTGCATCGCGAGTGGCAGTGGCGGCAAGACGTCGAGGAAATAGAGCGCGGTGACCAGCGCATAGACCGCCACGGCGCCGCCGCCGATCTGCCACTTCACCTCGCCGAACCGCGACCGGCTGAGCTTGGCCAGCAGCCACAGGAACAGCGCAAAAATCGCGACCGCAACAATGCCGCTGACCACGAACATGCCGACGCTGATCACCTTGGTGAACACCGGCAGCATGAAGGCGCAATAGGAGAACAGCGCGAAAAAGAACAGCGTCGTCGTGAAGATCAAACGGGCATGATAGTGCTTGAAGACTTCATTGCCGACGAAGATCGCGAACAGCACCAGCAGGAACGGCCACGATCCGGCCAGCACGCCGCTGCGGGCATAGAACACGAGGAACGCGCTCCACAGCGAGCCGAGCACGAACTGGGTCAACGCCGGCAGGTAGGAGCGCAGCTTGAGGACCAGCTTCGATTCCCACTCCTGGTGCGCCTCGAGCCAATGCAGCAGCCCGATCGAGAACGCCGCCACCGAAAGATAAACGATCAGCAGCGTCTGGGTCACCGCATGGTCGACGCGGCCGTAGGTGAAGAAGTCGAAACCGAAGCCGCCCGCCATCGCCAGCGCCGAAATATGGCGCTCGTAGGTCTTGAGGGTCGACATCCAGAGCTGGATCGGGGGCTTGAACATGGGGCGCAGCGTAATTCGGGTTTCGCGGCGTGATAAGCGCATCTGCCCCGGCCGCGAAGGTGACCCCGCGTCGCGTGAGCCAACCCCTTCAAACTGAGGAGAATTTTGCCATCTCCAGGCGTGGCGTCAGCCCATGGATGACGATCACCGCGAGGAAATAGATCGATCCGGCGACGATGAAGACCGGCGTATAGGCGCCCGTCGCCTTGAGCGCCTCGCCAACGCCGAACGCCATCGCCACCCCGCCGAGCGCTCCCGCCGTGCCGCCGATGCCGGAAACCGAGCCGACCGCGGCGGGCGGGAAGGTGTCGGACGGCAGGGTGTAGAGGTTGGCGGAGAACGCCGCATGCGCTGCCGCGGCGATGCCGATGATCAGCGCCGTCGCCCACATGTCGTGGACGTAAAGCGTCGCGAAGGCGACCGGCAGCACGCAGCAGGCGCTGAGCAGCATGGTCAATTTGCGCGCCACGTTGGCACTCGCGCCGCGCCCGATCATCGCCGACGACAGCCAGCCGCCGGCAATCGAACCCATATCGGATATGACATAGATCATGATGATCGGCGCCGCGATGTACTCAACCTTGAGGTGATAGGTGTCGACAAAAAACGACGGCATCCAGAAGGTGTAGAAGTACCAGACCGGATCGGTGAGAAACTTGCCGAGCGCGAACGCCCAGGTCTCGCGAACCAAGATAAGCCGGCCCCAGGGCACCCGCGGCATCGGCGGCGGCCGGTCGTTTTCGATATAGCGAAGCTCGGCGGCGCCGACCGTTTTGCTGTCGCGCAGGTTGTGAAACTTCGTCGCCCAGATCGCCAGCCAGACAAGGCTCAAGGCGCCGGTCGCAACAAAAGCCCAGCGCCAGCCGACACTCATCAAGACCACCGGTACGACCACCGGTGTCAGGATGACGCCGACATTGGTACCGGCGTTGAAAATGCCGACCGCAAGCGCCCGCTCCTTCTGCGGGAACCACTCGGCGACCGCTTTCAGTGCGGCGGGAAAATTGCCGCTCTCGCCGAACCCAAGCGCGGCCTGGGCAAACTTGAATCCGGTCAGCGAGCCGACCAGGGCGCACGACAGATGCGCCAGACTCCAGATCATCACCGCGACGGAGTAGCCAAGCTTGGCACCGAGCCGGTCGATCAGATGGCCGAACACGACGTAGCCGACCGCATAAGCGGTCATGAACCAGCGCACGATGTCGGCATAGTCCTGGCGGTTCCAATGGAACACGCCCGATAGCGTCGGCTGCAGCAGCGCCATCGTCTGGCGATCGACGTAATTGAAGGCGGTGGCGCAAAACAACAGGCCGCATACCACCCAGCGCTGCCATCCGATCCGCCCGGAGCCCATGCTTCCGGCGGCCCGCCCCCCTGCTTGGCCCATACCTACTCCCTGTCGCGACAGGGGCTTCCCTGCCGCCCTTTAGATGCGCGGCTTCATCGGTACGGCAACGCAACTGATGGCGCCGAGACCCTTGAACTCCACGCGCGCCATTTCGCCGGGCACGACGTCGTGAATGCCGGTAATGGCGCCGGTGGTGATGAAGTGGCCCGCTTTCAACGGGCAGCCGCGCTTGGCGCACAGCTCGGCGACGAAGCGCAGCGATTCAAGCGGACCGCCCGGAACGTTGGCGGCCATGCCGGTGCCAACCGACTTGCCATTGATGAAGGTCTCGCAGGTCAGCTCGGTCAAAACGCGCTCGCGCCAGTTCGGAATTTCCGGTCCGACGATGATGCCGTTGTTGTTGCCGAAGTCGGAGACGACGCAGCGCGGACCGATCTTGTTGATGGTGGCGAGCGGGCTGCCCGCCATTTCGACGCCGCACAGCATCCGCTTGACGATGGCGATGACGTCGGCGGTGGTCCACACCGTCTTGCCGACTGGTGCATCTTCGCCGATCTCGAACATGTATTCGGCTTCCACTGCAGCGAAGCCGCCGACGAACATGCCGTATTCCACCACACCGCCGGGCGCGGCGTAATGCACATCCTTGCGGAACACCGGACCGGCCAGCGACTTGGCGCCGAGCGACGCGATCACGTCGGCGGGAATCTTGCCGATTTTCCAGCCGGCGATTTCATCCGGGAACAGATCGATGGCGACATCCTGCACGGCGTAGGCAGCGTCGAGATCGGCTGGCAGCGCGCCGGGGAATTCCTTGAGCGCTTCGCCCTTCAAGCGCGCCGAAACGAACTCGTTGGCGATTGCCTCTGCAGCGGCCGAATGCGGCTTGCGGACTGCCTCCATAACGCGCTCCACTCTAACAAACCGGTGTTGATGTCGTGCCCATTGCTCCGTTCGGAGCCGGCCTGTCCGGTTTATAGGAAACCGGTGTCATTATCAATCCAGGAGACGCATTCTGCGACGGTAAGCACAGGGATTTCCGTCCGAATAGCGGCTCAAACCACATCCCGGCCGCATTCGCCCCGCTCTGCCGCTGCGGTCCGGTGCAGGCCCCCGCGACGACGCCAACTTATTGCAATTGCATCGCATTACCGGACCCTCGCAACGGGCACCAACCTGCTGTGCCGATCAATGCGCCGTGGGCAGTAGCACCTCGTTGTTGGGGAGTGTGATCTCCGGCACCGCCACGACGCCGCCGCCCAGGGTGATCGCCACCGTCCTGGCGCCCGGCTTCGCCGCGGCATTGACATCCATCAGCGTGCGCTCCGGCAGATCGGGTCCATGATGCGGATGTTGAGCGGAATGAGTCCAGCCTTCAGCGGCGCCAGCCCCGCGATGGCGATCGCGATGCCGTCGAGGCCGGCGTTGATGTTCTCCCAGGCAGAGGAGAATTTCGCCGGCGCCCCGCCGATAAGGGCGCTTCCTGGACGGCTCCGGCATATCGTCAGTGTACGTCGATTTGGCGTCGACGCTTTCTTGGTGGCGCAGCGCAATTCACACCGCGGTCCGGCCTCCAAAAAAAGCGCCGGGGAGGACATCCCCGGCGCAAAGCGTGAGCAAAATGGAGAGAGGATCAGTAGGTGTACTTGGCACCGAAGTAGAACACCTGACCGGTCTTATGGAACTGGTAGGACCGCTGGGCGTACTTGTCGGCATAGATGTTGCTCGCCTGGTTGGTCAGGTTCATCGCGTCGACCGTGAACATCAGGCTTTCATTCATCTTGTAGGAGGCCGAAGCGTCCAGGTTGAACGTGCCCTTCACGAAGATGCCGTAGTTGTTGTAGTTCGAAGCGATGTTCGGATCGATGATGTAGTGGCTGCGCGACGAGGCGGTCACGCGGGCCTGATAGACTTCGTCATCGTAATAGATCGTCGCGTTGTAGCTGTTGCGCGACATGTTGTTGAGGTCGGCCATCATCAAGAGCTTGCCGTTCGAGTCGTAATAGGTCTGCTGCGCCTGGACATAGGTGTAGTTGGCGAGCAGGCCCATGTTCTCGAACGGACCCGGCAGGAAGTAGAACTGCTGCTGCCAGTTGATTTCGGTGCCGTACAGCGGCGCACCCTTGACGCTGCGCGAATAAGTGAAGGTCCACGGCGTGTTTTCGCGACCCTGGGTGGCGCAATAGGAGCTCGACGGGATCGACGTCCAGTCGGTGCCAGTGCCGCCGCAGGCGCCGACGAACGCATCCGCCGTCCAACCCCACGGATTGGCCGACCAGATGCCGGTCTGCTGGACGCTCTGGATGAAGTTGTCGAGGTGTTTCCAGAAGCCCGCGACCGAGATCATCGAACCCTTGCCGTAATAATACTCGAAGGCAAGGTCGAGGTTCTTGGAGCGCATCGGCGGGGTTTTCGGATTGCCGATCGAGGCCGTCGCATTGGAGCCGGACACCGACACCGATCCGCTCGGCAACATGCCGGTCAGGTTCGGACGGGTCAGTGCATAGCTGGCGCCGAAGCGGACCTGGAAGTCGTCGGTCGGCAGCAGCACGACGTTCATCGCCGGCAGCCA
Organism: Rhizomicrobium sp.; assembly: GCF_056722145.1. NCBI lineage: Bacteria > Pseudomonadati > Pseudomonadota > Alphaproteobacteria > Micropepsales > Micropepsaceae > Rhizomicrobium > Rhizomicrobium sp. Next base: position 9,928 of record NZ_JBWZET010000206.1, read on the forward strand.
GTCGTGATAGGTGTTCGAGCCGGTCTTCTGCGTGATTACGCCGGCAACCGTAGCATACCCGAGCGACTGCATCTCGGTCTGGACGAAGCGGACGCCCGCGTCGCCCTTGACGCCCACGCCGAGGACTTCGGTGTCCCAGTTTGCCTGGATCCAGCCGGCGTAGTCGTTTTCACGCACCGTGCCGGTATTGCCGATACCGGCGGCCGAATTCAGCGGGAACACGGTAGGATCCCACAAGCTGATGGCCGAGGCCGCCTTGCCGAAGTCGGCGACCTGCCATGTCGTGGTCGAACCCGCCGGAACGTCGATGCCCTTGAGCGAGACGGTCTTGATGTAGGTGTTGAGGTCGACCGCGCGGATCGCGTCCGGAATGGTCGCAAGTTCGCCGGTGCCGCCGGTCGAACGGCGGGTTTCCAGCGTGCCAAAACCGAAGTTGCGGAAATCGAGGCCGCCGGTGAGGGTCGTCGTGCTGTTGGCCTTGTATTCGAAGTCGGCCGACGCCGAACGATAGGAGTTGTAGGCGAATTCCTGGCGCTCACGAACGTTCGACAGGAACCACGACGAATTCCCCGGCGCGCCGGCATGCAGCATCGGCATGTTGCCGGTGGTGTAATCGAAGGCATAGGGGTCGGTCGCCGAACCGGCGCCGGTGCAACCCGGCGTCGTGGCGTTGCCGGCGCCGGCGCCAGCGCAGCCGAGGTCCATCGCCAGCGTCGCCTGGATCGGGTTGCGGTGATGCGATTCCGACCAGCCGCCCAGCACATGCACCTTGAATTTGTCGGAAAACTCGTGGTTGCCGTCGACGGTCACCTGCATGAAGCGGGTGTCGAGGTGGTCGAGACGATGTTCGGTCCGCAGGCCGACGCCGGTCGCGGTCGCACTGACGATCGTGTTCGAGGCGTAGCCCTGATAGGTGAGGCCCTGCGCGCCGCCGAGCGTGTAGTTGAGAATGGCGATGTTGGCGACGCCAAGCGAGGTCACATGGGCCGCACCGCTGGAGCCGGTGTAGTTGGTGTTGGCGTTGGCGCCGGTCGAGAACGCATTCGCTTCGAGATAGTTCTCGTTGCGGATCTGGGCGAAATCGGCATAGAGGGCGTCGACGGTGAACAGCGTCTTGTCGTCGGGCTGCCACTGCACCGAACCGGTCAGGCCGAGGCGCTTGGAGTGGGTGGTGATCAGGTCATAGCGCGGGAAGCGCGGACGGAACGCCGAGTTGAATTCGGCGCACGCCGCCGACAATGCCGCGATCGTGGACGCGCCCTTCAGCGTGGTGGATTCCCAGGCCGTGGCCGGGCAGGCGGTGCCGCCGACCGAAGCGACGCGGTTGCTGTTGGCGCCCGGGGTAGTGACGATCGGAGCGGTGCTGCTGTAGGCCGGATAGGCGGCAGTACCGTTGGACAGGTCCGACATCCAGCGCACCGAGCTGGTGCCTTCTTCCAGCGTGTTGGTGGTGCCGTAGGCCGCCGAGAGCAGAACGCCGAAGCGCCCGCCGGCGAAGGTGTTGGACACCAGCGCCGCGACGCGCGGATTGACGCTGCCGGCGAGCGATTGATAGCCGCCCTGAGCCGAGGCAGTGAAGATGAAGCCCTGATGATCGAACGGACGGGCGGTCTGCAGCTGGACGGTCGCGCCGAGCGAGCCTTCTTGCAGCGAGGCCGAATTCGACTTGTGAACCGTCAGCGCGGAGAACAGGTCGGAGGCGAAGACGTTGAAATCGAAGCCGCGGCCACGGTTGGTGCCGCCGGCGCCATTGCCCGGGTTCGAGGTCGACACGTCCTGCGAACCGACGGTGGCGATGGCTTCGACGCCGTTGATGAGGACGCGAGTGAACTGGGCGCCGAGACCGCGCACGGTGATTTCACGGCCTTCGCCGGATTCACGGTTGAGGGCGACACCGGGAATGCGCTGCAGCGATTCCGACACGTTCATGTCGGGGAATTTCGCGATGTCTTCCGCCAGGATGGAGTCGGAGGAATCGAGCGAGTTGCGCTTGATGTCCATCGCCTTCTCGAGGCTGGCCCGGAAACCGGTGACGGTGACCGTTTCCATTTCCTCGGCCGAGGCGGCGGTGCCGACGATGGCCATCAACGCCACGGCGGACGCACCAAGCTTGAAGCTCGCGGTCAGATATTTGTTCAACACGTTTTTCCCTCCCTCGCTGCTGCCGGTACGACGGCTTTTTTGTCTGCGTACTTTTCTCGACAGCGCCGGTTCCGTTGTTTCCCCGTAAGAACGCCGGAAAACACGACCGGCGTTGACACCGGTGTCAGTGCCTCCTGACACCGGTAGCACCCGAACATACGATCAGAGCGGTCTCAGCCACAAGATGCGACGTGGCGAAATTTGGGCGATGCTGTGGCACGCGATGCAACCCGGCAACACCATCAAGCACTTACTGATAACGCTACCGCATAGCAAACCCATGAATTTGCGCCGGAAAGACGCTTTTTCAGGGACATTTCCGGCAAATCCCTTACATCTGGGACGGGTGGTTTGTTCCAAGCGTAAACCCTAACCTCTCCGCCCAAGCGTGGTGAAGCTTGCCCCCTGCGCCCAAATAGCACCATTGTCGAGGCCGGCTGCGCCGCGTAAGGCGTGGGTTTTGGCGTGTAAAAACAAAGTGGAACGCGGAGGGTCGCCCAATGACAGCGGTGTCAAGCCGGAGGAGGGTTTTACAAACGGCCGCGGCGCTCAGCGCGTTGTCCGCACCAGCCCTGGCCCTGTCGCACAAAGCCGCACCTGTGGTCGCAACCGCTTGCGGCCAGCTTGAAGGCACGACCGACAGCGGCATTCACGTTTTCAAGGGCATCCCCTACGGTGCCGATACCCGCCCGACCCGCTTCCAAGCGGCCGTGCCGGTAAAGCGGTGGCAGGGCATCCGCAAGGCACTTCGCTACGGCCCGGCCTGTCCGCAAGGACGCGGCGAAGCCGACCAGGGCGAAGACTGCCTGTATTTGAATGTCTGGACCCCGGCGCTGAAGGACGGCGGCAAGCGTGCGGTGATGTTCTATATCCACGGTGGCGCCTATTCGACCGGCTCGGGCTCGTCGGCGCTCTACGACGGCGTCAATCTGGCCAAGCGCGGCAATGTCGTGGTGGTGACGATCAATCACCGCCTCAACGCCTTCGGCTATCTTTCGCTCGGCCTTCTCGATGCGCGCTATCCCGATTCCGGCAATGTCGGGAAGCTCGACATCATCCTGGCGCTCCACTGGGTGAAAGAGAACATCGCCGCGTTCGGCGGCGATCCCGACTGCGTCATGGTGTTCGGTCAGTCCGGCGGCGGCGCCAAGATCGCGACCATGATGGCGATGCCCAGCGCCCGCGGCCTGTTTCATCGCGCCACCACCATGAGCGGCCAGCAGCTCACCGCCTCGGGCCCCTTGAACGCGCGCAAACGTACTGAAGCCTATCTGAAAGCGCTCGGCGTCAGCAAAGTCGACGAACTTCAATCCATCGAGGCCGATAAGCTGGTCGCAGCATTGGCCGCCACCGATCCCGTCATCGGCTCCGGCGGGCTCTATTTCGGCCCGGTGCTCGATTTCAAGCATTTGACGCGCCACCCCTTCTATCCCGATGCGCCGCCCCAGAGCGCCGCCATCCCGATGATGATCGGCAACACCCACGACGAGACCCGCGCCTTCATCACCGATCCCGGCGTCTATCACCTGACCTGGGAAGAACTGCCGGAGCGCCTTGCCAAGAATCTGCGCGTCGACATCCTGCCGTCGGTGGTCATCGATGCGTACAAATCCTGGTTCCCCGGCATTTCGCCGACCGACCTGTTCTTCCTTGCTACCACCGCCGGCCGCTCGTGGCGCGCCGCCATCGTCGAAGATGAACTACGCGCCGCCGCCGGCACGCCGGCCTTCGCCTATCAACTCGACTGGGCCTGCCCCGACGATCACCGCCGCGCCCAGCACATGACCGACATTCCCCTCGCCTTCGACAACACCGACAAGGCGAGCGCCATCACCGGCAACGACGAGCGCGCCCGCAAGATGGCTGCCGTCATCAGCGAGACCTTCATCGCCTTCGCCAAGACCGGCAATCCCACCAACGCGCTGCTGCCGTCGTGGACGCCCTACTCGCTCGAACGGCGCGAGACCATGGTGTTCGACCTGCCGCCGCACCTGGCCAACGATCCGCGCGGCCGCGAACGTAAGCTGTTCGAACAGGTGCCATTCATCCAGCAGGGGACTTGATGCGACGGGCGGACGAATAAGCTTGCGGGCATGAGGCTAAATAGGCGGATAAGCGGCAAGCGTCATACGCGCCTCAGCGTGGGTGATGACACGCTGAAAACACGCCACACGCGGGTCCGCCAGCGCCTCCTCGCCGCAGAACAATACAGTCGTCCAATCGTGATGCTCGTTTAGAGTTCGACGCGCCGGCCATGTGCGGGCAAAACAGGCCGCGCGCAATGGGTAAGCCTCGGGCTGTCCGAATTGAAACTGCTCGCGAGGATGTTTGAATTCGACGTGGATCGCGAGCACGCGCCCCGCCTGATTGCGCAAGAAAAAAATGGCGTCCGATTCAAGCCCCTTGCTGCCCGCAATGCGGCATGTGCAACGGCGGTCGAGCCCGCACCAATAGTTCGCCCAAAATGGCTGTTTGGAGGGCCGACTCGCGCAGCGGCGGGCGCGCTGCTCCTCGTTAAGAATTTCAGCCGCCTCATAACTGCCGGCAGCCGGCGTTCCCTTGATCAGCCATTGCCGTACCGTTGGCGACGAAAATACGCCATTAGCGATCGCATCGAGGTACGGCTGCGCTTTTCCCGAATAGGCCGGCATGGCGACGTGCTCCGCGACAATCCCCACATCGATAGCGTTGTCATCCTGGCAGAGACGACCTCAACGTCGACAATTTGGTTGTACGATACCGCACCGATCAACGCCGTCTTGGTCGCATTGCACTGGGCCCCGCGCCGCGGCGCCCACTCGACAAAGTGTCGCTCCCCTGGCGTCGCCAGGTCAGCAACCTTGCCACATTTACCAAACGCGTTGCGAAACAGGTGCAAGCGGCGGCGGCGGCGCAGCGTTCGCGACGACCGGCATGGCGTGCGCAAAGTGCTTAATCGACGGGCTTTTTTGCGTTTGTGTCGCAAACGAATTGTGAAACTCTTCGGCCTGCCGCGAGTGTCAGAATAGTTTTAGGATTCTCACATTTCGTCTGCACCTCTTGTCGAAGCGAGTGCCGATGCCCATCCTTGCGAGGTAACCCCGGAGCATCGCTGCATGACGATCACGCATCATGGCCGCGTCTTCATTCCGATCCGAAGCTGACGCGGGACCATACAGGGCCACGGACGCGCGCCCGCGCACGCCCAAACGACCGCGCCGTATCAAGGCGGGCGGTCCGCAAAACCCAGGGAGAAGGGACGGTGCCTGTGGCGCGCGGCAGCACGCGCGTTTCCTTTCGCCGGAGCTTCGAGGGCAAACGGGCGGAGAGCGACAATGCGCTCTGCCGCCTGCATTTGCTTATCCGGGGCTCAGCGGCGGCGCCGCATCCAGCCCACCCCCGCCAAGCCAGCCGCGAGGAAGGCGATACTAAAGGGCTCGGGCACGCCCGCGTTGACGCCGGCGAACGCGTAGTCGAGCTGGGTCGCGCCTTCGCCCACCGCCGCGCCATAGGTCAGCGCCCCGCCCGGGCCGGCATTGCCGTCGCCCCACAGGTTGACGACGCGACCGCCATCGATGGTGAAGGCGGCACCGAACACGTCGAGGAAGGTGCCGAAGAAAGGATAATCGCAATCGATCGGCGAACCGTCCGGGAAGAAGAGATTGTTATAGGTCAGGTTGGAGTCGAGATAGCTGAGGCTCGTCGGCACCAGCGGATCGAACACCGGATCGTGCTCGTTGGTCGGGCTGGTCGGCACGATGCCGGTGATCGCCGCATCGAAGATGCCAATATTGGCATCGGAAAAAGTGCCGCTGGCGCCAATAATGCGGAACGCGCCGGGTGGGTCGGCACGGCAGGGATTGTTGCCCGGCGTACCGCACAGCGGATTGGGATCAGGCGGCGACACGTTGGGCTCAACCGTCAAGGTGCCGCTGGCCGAAAAGCCTAGACCGCCGAAATTGAACGGCACGATCGTGCCCGCCCCTGCCGCCGACGCGATCGCGATGAATGACCCGAGATAAGCAACCGTCGCCTTCCAGTTCATTGCGCACTCCTCCGCTTTTGCTGGCGGGAACGCAATTGTCGTGCCGGATGAAAATTCGTCGTTATTGCCTACAAATGCGGCCGGCGGCCGCCCTGCCTGTCAACCGGATTGACAAAAACAAAAGGCCCCCGCCGATGAAAGCGAGGGCCAGTTGGAGCAGGTATGGGAAAGCGTCAGCGGGCGAGCCAGCCGCCGTCGACCGGGATGATGGCGCCGTTGATGTAGTCGGACGCCGACGACGCCAGGAACACCGCGGCACCGGCGAGGTCCGACGGCTTGCCCCAGCGACCAGCCGGGATGCGGTCGAGGATCGCCTTCGAGCGCTCGGGGTCTTCGCGCAGTTGCTGGGTGTTGTCGGTTGCCATGTAGCCGGGGGCGATGGCGTTAACGGTGATGTTCTTCGACGCCCATTCGTTGGCGAGAAGCCGCGTGATGCCGGCGATGCCGCTCTTGGAGGCGGTGTAGCTCGGCACCCGGACGCCGCCCTGGAACGACAGCATCGAGGCGATGTTGATGATCCTGCCGCCGCCCTGCCTGATGAACTGGCGGCCCGCCGCCTGCGACAGGAAGAAGGCCGACTTGATGTTCACATTCATCACGTCATCCCAATCCTTTTCGCTGAATTCCAGCGCGTCGGCGCGGCGGATCATGCCGGCGTTGTTGACCAGGATGTCGAGCCGGCCCAGCGCCGCAACCGTTTCGGCGACGATGCGCCCGACCGGTTCGATGGTGATGAGGTTGGCGTCGATATTGACGGCCTTGCGGCCGAGCTTGGCGATGATTTCGAGCGTCTCGGTTGGCGGCACGAAACCGGCCACCGCGATATCGGCGCCCGCTTCGGCCAGCGCCACCGCAATGCCCTGTCCGAGGCCGGTGTTGGCTCCGGTAACGAGGGCGACTTTGCCTTCCAGGCTGAACGGATTGGTCATGGTCGCTTCCTATTTGAGCTGGGAAATCTCGAGGGCCTGCATGTCGGTGTAATCGAGATTTTCACCGCCCATGGCCCAGATGAAGGTGTAGGCAGCCGTGCCGGCGGCCATGTGCACCGACCACGGCGGCGACACCACCGCTTCCTCGTTCTTGAGCAGGATGTGACGCAGACCATCGGCCTGGCCCATGAAATGGAAGACGCGGTCGTTGGGATTGACGTTGAAGTAGAAATAGACTTCGGAGCGGCGCTCATGAGTGTGCGGCGGCATCGTGTTCCAGACCGATCCGGTCTTCAGCGTCGTCACGCCCAACAGGAGCTGGCACGACTTGCACGTCGTCGGCACGATATATTGGCGGATGGTGCGCTCGTTGGACGTCGCCAGCGCGCCACGTTCCAGCGGCACCGATTGGGCGACCGAAATCTTCACCGTCTCATAGCGAGTGTGGGCCGGAGTCGAGGCGAGATAGAACTTCGCAGGCTTCTTGGGGTCGCTGGAGGCGAACACCACCTCGGCCGTGCCCATCGGAACGTAGAGGCCGTCTTCCGGGATCAGGTCGTACTTGACGCCGTCGACCGTCACCGTGCCGGCGCCTTCGCCGACATTGACGACGCCGAGTTCGCGCCGCTCGAGATAGGGCTTGCCCTTGGCCGAGGCCGGCTCGTCCTGGATCGGGAGTGCCACCGGCTTCGACACCGGGAAGACACCGCCGGCGACCAGGCGTTCAATGTGGGTGTAGGTCAGCGAAATCTCATCGGGAACGAAAATCCCGTCGATCAGATAGCTGTCGCGGAGCTGCTGGTTGCTGGCGCCGATAATACTGGCGGGGTCGGTCGCGTAGAGGGTTTTCTTGTAAATGGACATGGCGCATCCTCGTTGGGCCCGGGCGGGCAGACGGGCTTTGGTAACCGGTGTCATAACGCCCTCGGCGGTTTCGTGCAACGGCCTCGCGGGTGAAATTATTCCGACGGGGCTGCGGTCGACTCACGGATGATCAGCTTGGGAATGACTTCCGTCAGCTCGGGCTCGGCGGGCTTCTTTTTCGCCTGCCGCCCGAACAGCTTATCGGTCGCCAATCGGCCCATTTCGCGCACCGGCAGGCGCACCGAGGTCAGCACCGGCCACAACCGCAGGGCCGTGGCGCTGTCGTCAAATCCGACCACCGACAGATCGCGCGGGATATCGAGCCCCAATTCGTGCGCCACCTTGTAGATGCCAGCGGCCATCTCGTCATTGCCGGCGAAGATCGCGGTCGGCCGCGGCTTGAGGGCGAGAAGTTCGCGTGCCGCCGCAATGCCGCTGTCGAAGGTATAGTTTCCTTCCCGGTCGAAACTGGGCCGGAGCTTGACGCCGCGCTGTGCCAACGCCTCGCGAAACCCGCGGCGCCGCTCATGCGCCGACCGGAACGATGGCGGGCCGGAAATATGGGCAATGCGCTCATGCCCGAGTTCGGCCAAGTGCTGCGCCGCTTCCATCGCACCTTCAGCGTCGTGGGTGACCACCATGGTAGAGGCCTTGTCGAGCATCACCGAGGCGACGCGCACATAGGGACAATCGAATTCGCGCAGCATCTTGACCATGCGCTCGTCTTCGGAAATCGACGGCGTCAGGATGACCCCGAACAGCTTCTGGCGCTCGATGAAGCTGCGCAGATCGGAGAGATAGGTCGGGCTGGTGCGCTCGCAGGGATGCACCAGAAGACCGTAGCTGGTACCGCGCATGGCATCGAGGATGCCTTGCTGCATGTTCACCACGTACTGCGGCGTCGGGTTGTCGTAGATCATGCCGATCAGGAACGACCGGCGAAAGGCCAGGCCGCGGGCCTGCGGATCGGGCTCGAAGCCGACTTCGCGAATGATGGCGTTGACCCGAAGCCGCGTCTCCTCCTTGACGAAGGGCGAGTCGTTGATCACCCGCGACACCGTCTTCTTGGAGACGTTGGCCAACCGTGCGATGTCGTTGATGGTCGACCGTTTGCGGCTGCGGTCTTTCTCGGTCGGATCGATCAGCGTGACGACCTCCTGGAATCAAGCAGTGGTAGTTCACGACTTAACGGCCGTAAGACACCACAAGGCGATTTGTCTCGCCGTCGAGAATACAGGTTTTTGCCGCCGCTCAAATCCCAACTTGTCCACGCGCTTAACGGCCGCGACAATTTGTATACGCCTTTAGTTTCAATGATCTACGCTGCCCCAGCGGCGCCATGGCAAGGTCGGCGGTTAACCGGGACAATTCCGCGCCCCGGCGAGCTGTTTCAGCACCCCAATCAGCTTCGGGCGCGCCGCGCCATAGTCCTGCCACGCCGCGCTCTTCTTCATCAGCGCCGGCACGGTCTGGATGGTGAAGCGGTGCGGATCGAGCCCCTTTTTGACCTCACGCCAGGTGAGCGGCATCGATACCGGAGCGCCGTCGCGGGCCCGCGGCGACAGCGGCGCCACCGCCGTCGCCATCCGGTCGTTGCGCAGATAATCGAGGAAGATGCGGCCGGTGCGGTCCTTCTTGGCCATGGTGACGAGGTATTTCGCGGGCGAATCCGCGGCCATGCGGGCGCAAATCTCGCGCGCCAAGGATTTCGCCGACGGCCAGTCGACCGTCCCGGCCACGTACGGCGTCACCACATGCAGGCCCTTGCCGCCGGTGGTTTTGCAGAACGGCACCAGCCCCAGCGCTTCCAGCCTCGCCTTCAGTTCGAGCGCCGCCTCCACGACGCGATCGAACGGCACGTCGGGGGCCGGATCGAGATCGAATACGAACCGTCCAGGCTCGGCGGGCTTGCCCGGCGCGTTGTTCCAGGGGTGAAGCTCCAGCGCCGCGGTCTGCGCCACCGCCGCCAGCGCTTCCACCCGATCGATCTGCAGATAGGGTTTGCGATCGCCCGACACCGTGACGATCGACAACAGGCTGGATTGGTGCGGCATGGCGTGGCGCTGAAAGAAATGCTCGCCGGCAATGCCATCGGGCGCGCGGATGATCGAGCACGGCCGGCCTTTTATGTGCTCCAGCATCCACGGCCCGACGCTTTCGAGATAGCGCGCCAGATCGAGCTTGGTGATCCCCGGCCACAACGGTTTGTCGGGGTGGGAAATCGGCACGCCCATCACGACATTGGAACGCGACGGGGCGGGTTTGACCAGGCGCGCCGATGGGGCCGGCTTCTCGGCTTCGACGTCTGCGGCCGGTTTGTCTTCGCGCAGGGCCTTGAAGGCCGCCTGCCGCACCAAGCCATCGCCCGTCCAGCCGGCAAATTCGATCTCGGCCACTAGGTCCGGCTTCAGCCAATGCACGTCGCTGGCGTTGCGCGGCGCATTGATGCCGGTGAAAGGGTTGGTCTTGCTGGCGGCCGCTTTCAACCGCGGCATCAGGCGCGCGACCTTGTCCTTGCCGTAGCCGGTGCCGACGCGACCGACATAAACCAGGCGGTCGCCTTTGTGGACGCCGACCAAGAGCGAGCGAAAGCGCCCGGCAGTATCGCTCCAGCCGCCGATCACGACTTCATGTCCGGCGCGGCATTTGGCTTTGGTCCAGGCGCCGCTGCGATCCGCGGTATAGGGCGCCGTCAGCTTCTTTGAAACGATGCCTTCCAGCGCCATGCGGCAGGCCGACTGCAGCACCGCCTCGCCGCCGCTGCTGAAATGTTCGACGTAGCGGATAGGCCCCTTGTCGCTCACGACGCGGCGAAGACGGGCTTTGCGGTCCGACAGCGCCGCCTCGCGCAAATCCTGTTTGCCGGCGAACAGAAGATCGAACATGAAGAACACCAGTGCGTCGTCGCGGCCATCGGAAAGCGCGGCCTGCAGCGCGGCGAAATCGGGCGCGCCGTTGGCATCAAGCGCCACCACCTCACCATCATAAATTCCATCCGGCAGCGAAGTGGCGGCGCGAGCAATGGCGGCAAAACGCTTGGTCCAATCCAGGCCCTTGCGGGTGCGCAATACTGCGGCGCCGGCCTCGGCCCGCAGCTGCATGCGGTAGCCGTCGAGTTTGACTTCATGGACCCAGTTGGCGCCAGCCGGCGGATGCTCCACCAGCTTGCATAGCATCGGAGCCACGAAGTCTGGAATGGCAACGGCGCGCTTGGCTTTCGGCGCCGATTTCTTGCGCGCGACCGGATCGGACGCATCGGCTTGATCGGAATTCCACACTGCATCGCGTTCGAAACCCGAGGCGCGCATGAAGGGCTTCGGCTTCTTGCCCTTGCCGGCGGCGATATCGTCCATGCTGCGCCCCGAAGCCACCGAGCGATCGAGCGCCAGCAGCGCATCGGGATCGCCGGGCTGCTCGAATTCGTCGTGGTGCTTGATCAAGAGCCAGTTGGGGTGGTTGCGCTTGTATTTGTCGTTCTTCATGCGGACGAGCACCCACCCGCCCTTCATCTTCTCGCCGGCCAGCACGAATTTCAGGTCGCCTTTGGCAAATAGCGCCTTGGCGTCGCCGTCCGGCTGCCACAGCCCGCGATCCCACAGCATGACCGTGCCGCCGCCATATTGCCCCTTGGGAATGGTGCCTTCGAAATCGCCGTAATCGAGCGGATGGTCTTCCACCTCGGCCGCCAACCGGCGCACCGCGGCATCGACCGACGGCCCTTTGGCCACCGCCCAGGATTTGAATACCCCGTCCATTTCCAAGCGGAAATCGTAATGCAGATGCGAGGCGGCATGCTTCTGCACCACGAACCGCAACGCCCGGGCCGGCGCCACAGCCTTCGCGCCGCTCGGCTCGGAGGTTTTGCTGAAATCACGCTTCTTGCGGTATTCGACGAGTTTCCTGGCCACGGCGCTCTCCCTCGCGAGAAGAAACGCGGCACCGCCGAAATCGCTGCTAATCCACCAAAGCCTTCCGCAACGGCTCAAGATAATCAGTGTAGGGAGCGGCGCGGCCGATCGCCGAACGGTAGAGCGGCTGACGCACCTGAAAGGCACTGGCGGTCCCGACCGGACGCTCGGTCTTGTGGAATTCGAGGCAGGCCTCGTCCCAATCGAGCCCGCAGGCCGCCACGATCCGGCGGGCCTCAGCGGCGAAATCGGTAACCAGGTCCTCGTAGCGGACCTCGATCAAACGGCCTTCCGGCAAGGCGTGGCGCCAATGCGCCATCAGGCGTTCGTAAGCGCGGTAGTAGCGGCCCAGCGTGCCGAGATCGTGGGTGTAGCGATGGCCAATGTGAAAAAGGTTGGTCCAGCAGGAGAAGCAGGTGTCGAGCGGATCGCGGCGGACGTGAATGATACGCGCATTGGGCAACGCCGCAGCGATCAGGCCGACGGCGGCGAAATTGCCTGGCATCTTGTCAGTGATACGCCTGGCCTCGGGCGCGCGGCGGCGCATCCGCTCGACATAGCGGGCCCCGACCACAGCCAGTTCGCTGCGGGTCGGCTGGCGGTCACCGGCATTCAGCGCGTCGTAGAGCCGCGACAGGTCCGCCGCTTCGCCGGCCCCGAACACCTGCGGATGGCTCGCCAGCATCTGCTCGACCAGCGTGGTGCCCGAGCGCGGCATGCCGACGATGAAGACGGGAAGGTCGGACGGATCGACGACACCGGCCGGCGTGTCGAGAAACTCGCGCGAAAACAGCTCGGCGATGCGGGCGAGCAATCCGACCTCGTCTGCCTCATCATACGGTGTCAGGCGGCGCTGAACGGCGTGACCGGCCTGCCAGTGCTCGAACGCTTCGTCATGGCGGGAGAGATCGTCGCAGACCTTGGCTTGCGCGAAATGAAACGACACCTGTTCCACGTCGGGGAAACGATCCGCGGGCATGGCTTGGAGCGCGGCCACGGCCGGATGATCGGGATGAATGCGCTCGCCTGAGACCAAGGCATACCAGACGGCAGGAAGATCGGGGTTCAACGCCAGGGCTTGCTCGAATGACCGCCGGGCCGCAGCAAAATCGCCCCAGCGCTGGTTGGCGCGGCCCCGTTCGAACAGCGCGTCGATGTTGCGGGGTTTTTCCGCCACGATGGCATCGATCAAAGCCATCGCCTCGTCGCGTTCGCCGAGCGCACTCAGCGAACGCGCCAATGCGAGACGCGTCGACGTATCAGGGTGCATCGCCTCAGCCGCGCGGAAATGCTCGACGGCATCTTCATGCTGTTCCATGTCCTGCAACATGGTACCGAGCTTGAGATGCAGATCGGTGCGGCCGGGCTGAAGTTGGAGCGCACGCTCCCACACGGCCATTGCCTGTTCGGTGCGCGCCAGCCCATTAAGCAAGGTGCCGAGCGCGACCAGTGTCGGCAGGGACCCGGGTTGTTGCGTCAGAACCGCTTCGTATTCGGCGACTGCTTCGGCAGGACGGCCGAGGGCTATCAAGGCGTTGGCCCGGTCGAGCCGCGATATAACTCGCTCGGGCGCCAAGACCAGCGCGGCATCAATCTCTGTCAATGCCTCCGCGGGACGGCCGAGCGCATTGAGCGAGCAGCCCAGGCCGGCATGAGTCACGGCATCGCGCGGGGCGGCGACGACCGCGCGGCGGAACACCTCCGCGGCGGCCTCGAACTTGTTCTGCAGGAAACACACCTGCCCGAGACGCACCAATGCTCCGGCATACTCGCCGAATTGGCGCAGGACTTCGCGGTAATGGCGCTCGGCTTCGGCATAGTTGCCGTCGCGATGCAACTGCTGGGCAGTTTCGTAATGCTGTTGCGGGGTCATGGTGCGAGCGCTGCCTGGAGCGCACCTAGCCAGGGCAGATACGGGCGCGCCCGGCCGATGGCGTTGTTGTAAAGCGGGCGGCGCACCTGCACGGCGGACGCGGTCCGTACGGCGCGCTTGCTGGCATGAAAGGCAAGGCAGCGCGGTTCCCACTCGAGCCCGCAGTGGGCCACCAGCCGGCGCGCCTGCGGCTCGAGATCGGCCACCAGCGCCTCGTAGGAAACATCGAGCAACACTGTCGGCGGCAAGACGCTGCGCCAATGCGCGATCAGCGCTGCGTAGGCGCGGTAATAGCGGCCAAGTTCGCCAAGATCGTAGGCGTAGTTCACCGCGCCCGAAAACAGCTTCGAATAACAGGAAAAGCAGGTGTCGAGGGGATCGCGCGTGACATGGATGATGCGGGCGTTCGGCAGCGCCAGATGAATGAGACCGGCATGAACGAAATTGCCCGGCAGCTTGTCGACAATGCGCTCCGCCTCAGGGGCGAGGCGCTGAAGGCGTTCGACGTAGGCTGCACCAAGGACGCGCCACTCCGTCGGGCCGGCGGCGGCCAGAGCCGGCAGGATCGATTGTTCACCGGCGCCGAACACCGCCGAATGGCTGGCGAGAACCTGCTCGACCAAGCTGGTGCCCGAACGCGGCATGCCGACAACAAATACCGGTCGCGGATCGGGATCGCCCTCGCCTGCGTGGGTGGCGAGGAATTCGCGCGTGAACCGGGCCGCGACATCGGAGAGGCGCCTCAACTCCTCGGCTTCGTCATAGCGCACCAGACGCCGCTTGATGGCATTGCCTGACTCGAAATGGGAAAAGGCCTTCTCCCAGCGGCCGAGCCCGTCGTAAGCACCAGCCAGCGCGATGTGCAGTTCGGCCTGCTCCCACGCCGGATAATTTGCCGCCGACAACGCCATGCGTTCGAGGGCCCTCAGATCGGGATCATCGGCCGCAATCGGCTTCAACGCCATCAAGGCATAACGATAAGACGGCACCTCGGGCGCCAAGCCGACGGCGGTCTCGTAGGCCGTACGCGCCTCGTCCAACCGCCCGAGGAACGTCAGCGCGCTGCCGTAGTTGTAATGGACCATCGCAACGTCTGGCGCGAGCGCAATCGCGCGCTCGAAACAGCGCGCCGCTTCCTCATGGCGATCGAGTGCCCCCAGCGCTTCGCCCTGGCCGCAATGCGCCTCCGCAAGATCGGGCTGTAGCGCCAGCGCGGCGCGATATGCGGCCTCCGCCGCCTCGAACCGCGCGGCGCGCAGGGCTGTGACAGCCAGATGCATCGCCAGATCGAGACTGTCAGGCTGGAGTCGAACGGCGCGCTGCAATTGCGCGATCGCCTCGTCGGTGCGCCCGCCGGCACCTAGCGCAGCCGCGAGATTGACGTGCACTCCAGGAGCGTCGGGCGCGATCGTCAGCGATCGTCGGTAGGCATCAGCGGCTTCCTCAAAGCGGCCCGCGGCGGCCAACGCCACGCCGAGATTGTTGAGCAGCGTTGCGGATGCCGGGTCCACCGCTACCGCCTTGCCGAGATACTTCAAGGCCGGTTCCAGCCGCTGGGTCTGCAGGCACAACACACCCAAACCGTGCAAGGCCTCGACATGATCAGGCTGGCTAGCCAGGACTTCGCGATAAAGCCGCTCGGCTTCCTGCGCTCGTCCGGCGGCATGAAGGTCCTTGGCGTGGGTGAAAAGGTCATTCATGGCATTGCCAAAGCTTGGCGCAGCGGACCGAGCCAGGCGTCATATGGCTTGTAGCGGCCGATGGACGTTGTGTAGAGCGGCTGGCGTACCTGCGCCGTTGAAGCGGTGACGACGGCGCGTTCGGTCTTGTGGAATTCGAGACAGCGTCGGTCCCAATCGAGACCGCAATGTGCAAGCAGGGCGCGCGCGCCCGCCTCCAAATCGCCGACCAGATCTTCGTAACGGACGTCCAACATGACGCCAGGAGGCAAAACAGTGCGCCAATGTGCCATCAGGTTTTCGTAGGCGCGGTAATAGCGGCCAAGTTCACCGAGGTCATAGGTGTAGTCGAGGGCGCCGTTGAACAGCTTGGTGTAGCAGGAAAAGCAGGTGTCGAGGGGATCGCGGCGGACATGGATCAGGCGCGCCCGCGGCAGCACCATGTGGATCAGCCCGGCGAAGCGGAAGTTTGCCGGCATCTTGTCAGTAAATCGCGTCTTGCCCGCGGGGGCCATGACCGCTTCGATATAGCGGGTGCCGAGACGCTGCAGATCGTCCTGGCTCAGTGACACCGCATCGAGCGTGGCCCGGCCGACGCGATAAGAGCCGACGACGGTACGACCGAACGCTGGCGTTTCGCCGGCCGCAAACATGGCCGGGTGGCTCGCCAAAATCTGCTCGACCAGCGTCGTACCCGAGCGCGGCATGCCAAAAATGAATACCGGCATCTCCGAAGGATTGCCGCCGCTCTTGGACGCCAGGAACGGCGCGGTGAACCGTTCCGCCGTGAGCCGCATCTCGCCCAGATTGGCGGCTTCATCATAGGCGATCAGGTGGCGCTTGGCGGCATTGGCGTTCACCAGACTGGCAAATGCGCGCTCGTGCTCGCCGAGGTCCGCATAGGCCTTGTAGAGCGCGAAGTGCAACTCGGCGCGATCAGCCTCCTCGAACGCCCGGCGCGCCAGCGCCTCCATCTGCGCAATCTGCGGATCGCCTGGCGTGTATTTCTTCATTTCACTCTGGGCGCGGTGCACCGCCGGATCGTTCGGCGCCAGGGACACCGCTCTGGCGCATTCCACGCGCGCCTGCGCCAGCCGGCCGAGAAACAGGTGGGCGTTGCCGAGCCCGGCGTGGCATCGGGCGTGATCAGGATCGAGCGCCAGACCGGCCTCGAACGCGGCAACCGCCTCGCCGCTCCGGCCAAGAGCATTCAGCGAACGGCCGAGATTGTTGCAAACCGAAACGTTCGATGGATCGATCTCTCGCGCGCGGCGATAGTGCGCCACGGCCTCGTCATGGGCGCCCAGTTCTCCCAGCACCGTGCCCCAATTGTAGTGGGCCGACGCAAATGAGGGGTTCAACGCCAGCGCCCGTTCGAAACACGCCATCGCCTCGCCGTGACGACCAAACCGAAACAGGGCGTTGCCAAGATTGCTCCAGGATTCGACCGATGCCGCGTCGCGTTCGAGTGCCCGCCGGAACGCCACCGCCGCTTCTTCATAGCGACCAAGCGCCAACAGCTCGTTGCCGATGTTGTTGTGCGGCGCTGCCAGTTTGGGATCGAGTTCCGCGGCACGGACGAAATGGCCGAGCGCCTCTTCCCGACGGCCCGCAGCGGTCAGAACCATACCGAGGTTGGTATGCGTCTGCCCGGATGACGGCTGCAACGCGAGTGCCCGTTCGAGCACCGCCAACGCCTCGTCGATCGAGCCGATCTGGTACAGCATGGCACCGAGATTGGACAGCATCTGCGGGTCCGTCGGCACAATCGCAATCGCACGGCGGGCAAATCCGACCGCTTCGACCGTGCGCCCAGTGCGATAGCAAACATCGGTGAGCCGCTGCAGCAAAACGACGTGATCGGGCGCGGTCTCGATCAGGCGGCGGTAGATGCGCTCGGCGTCCTCAAGCTGACCTTCGGCATGCAGGCGCTTGGCGGATTGATACTCCGCCTCGGCAGACGCGGCATTCGACGGTTGGCTCATGACAGACGCGCCCGAAACGAAGCGGCGCCATTTTAGGCGGGCGTTGCCGCTCCACAAGTGCTGCCGCTAGGAAAAGAAATCCCCCCGGCGTCGCCACCGGGGGGCATAGAGCACTAAGGCTTGCGCGAACTACCAGCTGGCGCGCATGACGAGCGAGAATTTCCGTTCGCCTTCGACCCACTCGTACTTCGGCGTGTGGGAGACGGGCAACAGCGGAGTGCCGCCGATTTCCAGGACGGTGGTCTGCTTGAAGATGTTATTGGCCTGGAAGCCGACCTTGTAATGGTCGAGGAAGCTGTACAGGACCGACGCGTCGACCTGACCGTAATTCCGTTCGAACACGGGTTGGTTCAGGTTCACCGCCGAGCTGTTGACGAGGAAGCGCGAACGCCAGTTGTAGGCGATGCGCGCGTCAATGTCGTACTTGGCATACAGCAGGGCAAGGTTGGCGCTGTCGTTCGACATGCCTTCCATCGGCAGGGCCGTGCTGTCCGCAAGGTCGACGCCGGTGAGACTGCCGGTGGCAAGGCCGGTATTGTTGATGTTCACGGTCGTGTTGTGGCCGCCGTGATTGTACAGCTTGGTGTAGTTGAGCTGCAGGCCGATGCCGCCCCATGCACCCGGCAGCGAGTCATAGAACTGCTGGTAGTCGAGTTCGAAGCCTTCCAGCTTGCCCTTGTCGCCGTTGACATAACGGGTGACCTGGAAGGTCTCGGTAACGCCGTTGTGGGTGACGGTTTCGGGCGACGTCGCCGACATGAAGTAGTTGGTGATGTCCTTGTGGAAGAGCCCGAACGCAATGTGGCCGCTGGCCGAGAAATACCACTCGATGCTGGCATCATAGTTGTTGGAGTGCAGCGGCTTCAGGTGCGGGTTGCCGCCGGCGCCACGCTTGCCGATCGTGGATCCAGTGCACGCCTCGGGCACGGTGCCACCGCCGCAACCGACGATGTCGCCGTTGTTGAAATTAAAGCCGTACAGCGTGTAGTTCTGGGTGTTGGAAAAATCCGGGCGGACGAGGCCTTGCGAATACGCGAGGCGAAGTTGCAGCGTATCGCTAAGGTGTGCTCGGAAATTGAACGACGGCAGGATGTCGGTGTATTGGTTGTCGACTTCCGGCGCCGGAATCTTCAGGCTTCCCATGTCGGCCGTCATGCCGTCGGTGTTACCGTTGTCGACGAACGTCTGAGCTTCGATTACACCCGCACAAGTCGTTGCATTTCTCGTCGCAAGGCTCGTCGGGCAACGGGAGACTTTGCCCAGAATGATATAACCAGTCGACGTGGTCTCGGTCGAAACGATCCGCACGCCGATGTTGCCGTCAACCGGAACTTCGGTGCCGAGGAACGTGTCATGCGCGAAGTCGAACTGGACATAGCCAGCATAGGTGTTTTCGGTCTGCTCGTTGATGCCGCCGCCGTTGCTGGTCGGGTTGGTGCCGTCGTAGATCTTGCTGCAGAGATACTCGACGCTCTTGGGATCGCAGCCGGCGGTTACCGACAGCGGCTGCCACATGCCGGAGATGCCGGCCAATTTCGTGGCATTCGCCTCGATCGCCTGGATGCCACCGCCCGAGGTGCCGGCGCCCAGCCAAACCGCGCCCATGCCTTTGGCGAGCCAGGCCGGATTGGCTTCCCACACCGACGGCATCGAGGTGCCGAACAAGGCGGGGAAGTTGTACTTGTAGACGTAGGGCGAAGACAGCGAGGTCGAGAAGTCGCCGATGCCGTCGCGTTCCTGGCAGAGCTTCGGACCGTTGGCGGCGGAGTATTCGGCCAAGCAGGCTGCACTCGGGGCATAACCCGACGGAGCCGCCGGAACGCCGGTCCAGCCGTTCGACCAGATCTTGAAGGTCGTCTTGCCCCAGTTCCAATTCGAGCGACGCGAAACCGCCTGCTTCAGGCTGATGCGGCCGCCGAATTCGACGTCCTTCACCCATTTGGCGACCGGGCCGGCGAAATCATAGGTGAAGTCGGCCTTGGTCGCCCAGCTATGGGCATAGTTGTTCTCGACGTGATCCATCGCGGCGGCCCAGAGATAATTGCTGGGATCGCCAAGCGCGGTGGCACCGGCAGCGTTGTACGTGATCTTCGGCGAGTCGTCGGCGAGATCGGCGGTGACGTCGATTTCCGGCGCGTTCGGCCAATACCGCGCATCTGCCGCAGCAGCGGTACCGTTGTAACAGCCGCCCGGCGTGCTGCCGACGCTCGGCGGCGGCAGAGCGTTGGAGTAACCCGGGCCGCTCCAGCCATTTTCCGGGAAGTGGCAGAAGTACTTGTACTTGATCGAGTTATACATCGTCACGCTGTACATGTAGGCGCGTGAATCGACGTATTGCACGTCGGCCTTGACGTGGAAGCGATCGGTCGGATCCCACTTCATCGCCAGCGAGTAGTTGCCGTTGATGTGATGGCGGGCATCAAAACGCGAATCGAAATAGTTGGCGTAGCTCGAGTTCTCGAAGGCGTTGTAGATGGTGCCGCCAATGAAATCGCCCTGCGCATTATACTTGTAGTTCGGCAGCGCCGAGGCATTGGTCTGCGGCACGACCGGATAAAGGTCCCATGCCACGTTGTGTTCGTTGCTCTGCGGCTCGGCCTTGGACCAGATCGCCGTCGCCGTGAATTCGAGCCGTTCACTGGGACGCCACTGAACCGTGCCATCGAGCGTGACGCGCGGCTGCTTCCAGTCCATGTGGCGGTAGCCGACCTGCTCATCGCTGGTCAGGCCGACCGGGAAATAGACCTGCTTGGTTTGGCCGTTGATGGTCGGGCAGGGCAGCGTGTAGGAGGTGTTGGCGGCTCCACAGGTGCCGGTATAGGCGCCGGTCGACACGAGGCCGTTCGAGGCGCGTAGATCCTGATAATCGGCCGACAGCAGAACGCCGATCTCACCAACCTTGGTATTCCAGCGATCGCTGACCAGCACGTTGGCCGACGGTGCGAACTTTTCCGAATTCATGCCATAGGAATAGTCGGCACCGACCGACAGCTTGAGGCCGTCGAAATCGAATGGAACGTGCGTCTTGAGATCGACGACGCCACCAACGCCGCCTTCAATCATGGTCGCGTCGGGGTTCTTGTAGACATTGACCGCGCTCATCAGGCTCGGCGACACGTCGGCGAAGCTGATGGTGCGACCGTTTTCGGCGCCGAAGGTTTCGAAGCCGTTGGTCAGCGAGGACACCCACGACAAACCGCGAATGAACACGCCGTTGCCGAAACCGGCCCAGCGCAGCGGGTCATGGATCTGGTCGGTACGCGTTACCTGCACGCCGGGAACGCGCTGCAATGCTTCGGCCACACTGCGGTCAGGCAGCGCGCCGATATCGACGGCAGTGATCGAATCCACCACCTGGTCGGAATTCTGCTTGATGGCCTGAGCCGATTGCAGACTGGCGCGGATGCCAGTCACGGTGACCGTTTCCATCTGCTCCTGCGCCAAAGCTGGCGCGCCGAGCGCAACCGCACTCGCAAGCATGGTCGTACCCAGCAGCACCGTCTTGGCGCGACCGCTCAGTTTGCTCACTGTTGGATGCATGTTTTTCCCTCCCCTGGGTAGTCTTTTTCGCGTCCAGGCAGTGCGATCAGCCCAAGCCGATCGCGAAGCGACGCGCGTACAGCGCTTACTGTGGTTGTGCGCCGCTCCCCCGGTTGTGCTTGATAACGCTATCAACATTCGCCGGTCAAGATTGGGGCGGCATTGTGTCTGAAATGGGCAAAAGGTGTTGCAGATTCGCGCCAGCGTAGTGCGATCGTGTCGCAGTCTCTACTAAGTCGTTGATGTATAATAAATCATACAATTTTTGGCGTATGGCAGGATGACTCACTAGCGGGTGTTGGAATGCCACAATTATCTGTTTGGTAGCGTTCCCAGAGGGCGTTACTCTGGTCTCATAGGCTCCGCGAAGCTAGCTTCCGCTCGGATATGGCAGGCGTGGGGCCGTGATAGAAAACGAGGGGGAGGATTCACGATGAGACGTTTGTTGCTTGCTGCGAGTCTCGGACTGGCGTTGGCGACATTACCGGCGCCTGCGCAGCAAAGTGGCCCCAATGGTGGCGGTGGCGGCATGGGCGGTGGCACGGTGGGCCCCGGCGCCCAGATGGGATCGCGCAGCTTGACCAGCGATCAGTTCAATCAACTGCAAGACTACGCCGATCTCTCCAAGCGCCTCAGCAAGGACGACAAGGCCAAGGGCAAGACGGTCGAAGACCTGATGCGCGAAGACAAGGAGGCGGCGATCGCCATCGCCGCGGCCATGCCGCTCGGTTGCCAAGTCGACACTGCCATTCTGGCGGCACAGGGGCCCGATACCGTCGCCGGCAAAACCATCGACACCAAAACCTTCGAAACTGCCTGCTCGAACGGTGTTGGCTACTTCCTGACCTCGCGCGAAACCCTCACGGCGACCGGCCTATCGTGCTTCGCCGCGGATGCGGCGCGCGCCAGCGACATCGCCGCCGGACGCCGCCCGGGCCCAAGTTGCGGCCTGCCAGGCTTGGCCGACGTCAAAGCGATGGCAACCACCATCATGACCAAAGCCGGCACACCCTGCACCGTACGCGACACACGCTGGCTCGGGCCCAATACCGTCTCACATGTCGAATTCAACGAAATCGCCTGCAGCGATAACACCGGCTACATCCTCACGCTGGCGCTGCCGGGATCGACCGCGCCGGTCCGGGTGATGAGCTGCCACGATTCCAATGCGCGCGGCCTGCCGTGCAAGCTATCGGACAATGGCGGCGAGGCACTGACGGTGCAGACCTTCCTCAATGCGCTGAAGCAACGCTCCATCGCCTGCGATGCCGGCGAGCACGACGTCGTCATCCGCGGCCAGGAGACCAACCTCAAGCGCTTCGTCGTCGAATTCAAATGCTCGCAGCATCCACAAGGCCTAGTCGCCTACGTTCCCCTTAACGGGGTCAAGGCACCGTTCGAGGCGGTAGATTGCGCCACAGCCGCCAAACGCGGCGTGAAATGCGCATTGACTGTCACGCGGCCGTAACGGCGGTACCGCCAGACGAAGCAGCCGGGAAAACCCCGGCTGCTTTTTTGATCGCGCGCCGGCCGTCATTTCGGCTGGAACGAGTCCAGGAATTTCTCGAGCTCGGCGATGTTCTCGGGCGAGGCAAGACCGGTGTGCGAGGTCAAGACCTGGAACGTCCGCGGCTTGGCGCTCGGCACGATGATCATGATACCCTTGCCGGACGCGCTTTTGTCGTTGGTCTCGTAGGTGAAGAAGCGCGCCTTGTAGGGACCGACCTTGCCGGGCTTGCTCGATGTGATGGTGGCGTCGAGCTGAGCCGCAAACATTTTCGGCATGGTGGTTAGCGCCGCATTGGCGTCGATCTTGCGCGCCACGCTATAGGTGTCGACTGTGACCATCGCCGTCCACACCCCCAAGACCCGCGATTGGACGATCACCGATTTCGAGATGTAATTGCCGTGCGCGTCGGTTTCGGACCCTTGCGGCTCGCCGACCGTGACCTCGGCTGGAAACGCGGCAGAAAATCCGTGTTGATCCGACGAATAGGCTTCGCCGTTCGCCTTGACGGGCATCAGAACGACCAGCGCGCACGCCGCTATCGCCGTTAGAATTCGCATGGGCCCCCTCCCCGTTGTCCCAACCGGCGAAATCTGCGCGCGCCACCGCGGCGATGTCAACGCAACGGAACCCGCGTTCACACGCCAAGGCGTGGCAGTAAGGGAAGCGTTTCGACTGTTCTCCAGGCCAACTTTTTCAAGTTATATACTGTATAGGAAAATATAGATGACAACTGTTTCCTCGGTGCCGCGACGGCATTCCTTCGCGTTTTCGATGCTGTCCTTGGTAAACTTAAGCATCAATTGCAAATGTAATGTTTCCGATATCTTTTCGTAATGACCCAAATTTATAACTATTTTAAAACAGGTTCTCACTGGCCGGGACAAATTTAGGTTGTGTGCGCACCTGGGCAGATATTTGGGGTAGCAAAACAAGGGGTTAGCAACACCATGTCCAACGTTCTCAACGCTTTTTTGCATAACGAAGACGGTCTGGTGACCGTCGAATGGGTCGCCCTGGCTTCGGCGCTTGTCGTCGGCGCGATCGCAATCGGCTGGCTTGTACTGGGCAATTTGAAGGCCCCGGCCAACACCATCGGGACCCAGATCAACACGACCGCGGGCACGACGGGAACAACGCCGCATCCCTGATCTGATGACTATTTGACGGCGGCAGTCTCCGTCGGCTGCCGCCGTATGCCTCAATACATATGTGTGGGTGAACAAGGCCGCTTGCGGTTCGCAGCCGGCAGCGATGCCTTGTTGCATCCAAAGGGGGCTTGATGCGGCGTTCCTATATCAGTCTGGGTGCTGGCGTTATTTTGGCAATCCTCGCGGTCGTCGTCATCCGGCTTTATATCGGGGCCGCCCTTAGCGGCGCCCATGAACCGGATACTGCCTTTACCCGCGTCGCCGTTGCCGCCCGCGACCTTCCCGGCGGCACGGCGCTTTCGGCCGCGGATATCCGTCTGGTGCGCTGGCCCAAGGAGTCGGTGCCGAGCGGCGCCTTCGACACCGTCGACGCCATCTTCCAGGGCACCAAATCCGCCAACGAGCGCGTCAGTCTCGTTGCCATGGCCGCCGGCGAGCCGGTGTTGCGGGGCAAGGTTTCGGGATTGGGGTCGCGCCCGATCTTGTCGGCGATGGTCGCCGACGGCATGCGCGCGGTCTCAATCAAGATCGACGATGTCAGCGGCGTATCCGGCTTCATCCTGCCCGGCAACCGCGTCGACGTCATCCTGACCCGTCACATCGGCACCGCGAGCGACAATCTCGTCACCGACATCATCCTGCAGAATATCAAGGTCTTGGGCATCGACCAGCAGGCGTCCACCGAAACCGACAAGCCGGTGGTCGGACGTACCGCGACGGTGGAAGTGACGCCGGAACAGGCCGGCAAGCTGGTGCTGGCGCAGCAGGCCGGAACACTCAGTCTGGCGCTGCGCAACGACGGCGGCGTGCAGACCGTCGAGGTTGCCCGCCTGTCCGAAAACGACCTTGCCACCGGGCACCACGCGCCGCCGCCACGCAAACCCATCCGCCGCTCGGCCGAGGCGGTAGAGGTGCAGTACGGCGTCGGTCTCGGTTCCTTTCATTGATCATCGGGGGCTTCATGAAACGCCGTGCCGTCTTTCTCGCCGCCTTCCTCGCCATCGCGGCACCCGCCGTTGCGGGAAGCGCGCCGATCACCGAAATCCACGCCGGCGACGCCAGCGCGCACGTCTTCGTGCCGCTCGACAAGGGCCAGCTGCTGCATCTCGACAAGCCGTTCAAGCGCATTTCGGTCGGCACGCGTGATGTCGCCGACGTGCAGGCGATGGCCGATGGCATGATTTATGTCGTCGGCAAGAAAGCGGGCAGCACCAACCTCACCTTCCGCGATGCCGCGGGCGAAGCGGTGGCGGTGGTCGATCTCGTCGTCACCACCACCGACGTCAGCGGCCTCGCCAACCGCCTCAAGGCCGCCATGCCGGACGAAAACATCGGCGTCATGCCGTCGGGCGATGGCATCGTTTTGACCGGACAGGTTTCGAGTGCCGATCATGTCCGCGAGGCGGTGGCGATCGCCGAGCGCTTTGCACCGGGCAAGGTCACCAACATGCTGGGCCTTTCCGGCAGCCAGCAGGTGCTGCTCGAAGTCAAGTTCGCCGAAGTCGCGCGCACCGCCTTGAAGCACATCACCACCGCGACCGATCTGCATTACCTTGCCGGCGGCAGCGGCGCCCAAATTCTGACCGGGCCGCCGTTCCCGATTCCGGTCGATACCTCCCAGACCTTCGGCGCCATCGCCGGTCATTTCACCAGCGGCAATTACGATCTGCATGCCGGCTTCGATGCGCTGGAACGCCAAGGCCTGATCCGCACCCTGGCCGAGCCCAACCTCGTGGCATTGTCGGGCGATACCGCCAGTTTCCTGGCCGGCGGCGAGTTTCCCATTCCGGTGGCACAGAACGCGCTGACCGCCGGCGCCTCCTCGACCATCACTGTCGAATATAAGGATTACGGCGTCGGCCTCGCCTTCACGCCGACGGTGCTTTCGCGCGATCTCGTCAACCTGATGATCCGCTCGGAAGTCTCCTCGATCGACGACAGCCTGGCGGTGAAGGCCAACGGCTTCGAGATTCCGGCGCTCAAGACCCGGCGCGCCCGCACCACGATCGAACTGCGCGATGGCCAGAGCTTCGCCATCGCCGGTCTGTTGCAGGACGATTTCGCCAACGCCACCGAGAAGCTGCCCATCCTCGGCGACGTGCCGATCCTGGGTACGCTGTTCCGCTCGCCCAACTACAAGCACAACCAGACCGACCTCGTGATCATCATCACCGTGCATCTGGTGCAGCCGACCGTCGCCGCCAAGCTGGCGACGCCGCTCGACACCCTCACCCTGCCGCGCCAGTCCGAGCATTTCGGAATCGACGGCCGGGTCGAAACGCCGAGTTCCGGCACGCCGACGACGCCCGCCGCGCCGCTGGGCGACGTCAAGAAGGACAAGGAAGGATACGCGCTGCCATGAGGACGCTTCTCTTCGCACTGCTGGTCGCCCTGCCGCTCGGCGCCTGTTCCAACCTGGTCGATGAACGCGAAGGCGAAATGACCGCCGACGCCGGGCTGGCGGTGCGCCAGAACATCACCGCCCAACTCGCCAATCCCAATGCGCCGGACGATCACGGTGCCTTCATCACCGACGGCGAGCGCGCCTGGCGGGCACTGGACCGCTACCGTCGCGGTGCCGTCATCCCACCCACCAGCGCCTCCGGCAAGAACGCGGATAGCGGCGGCGCGCCTACCACCACCGACAATCAGGCCGCGCACTAGGATCGTCACGATGCCAATGGGTCGAAAGAAACCTGAACCAGTCCCGGAGAGCGGGCGATGAGCGCGGCCGTTCTGCGTCTGCCGCTGGACGAAGCGCGCGAGGAACCGTCGCTGCACGACAAAACCGAAGGTTTCCAGAACGCAAGCCCGGTGGCGGGCACGACTGCGGCCGAACATTTGACGGCAGCGCGCGAGAAGGCGGCGAGCGATGGCTCCGGCCTGAGCGGGCGCGTCATCGTCTTCCTGCACGTTTCGGGCGGCGCCGGCGCCACGACGCTGGCCGTCAACGTCGCCGCCAGCCTCAACCAGGGACCGGCGCGCAAAAGCTGTGCCATTCTCGATCTCGATTTGCAGTTCGGCAGCGTCGCTTCGCTGCTTGATGTGCCGCGCGCCTCCACCCTGCAGGCGCTGATCGACGAACCCGGCCGACTCGACCGCACCGGACTCGACGAAATGCTGATGCGCCATCACAGCGAGCTTTACGTGCTGCCGGCACCGCGCATTCCGCTGCCGCTCGATGCCTTGAAGCCGGTGACCGCCGCCGCCATTCTCGACGCCGCCCGCGCCCGCTTCCGCATCACCGTTGTCGACCTGCCGGTGGCATTGGGAACCTGGACCGATGTGGTGCTCAGCCGGGCAACCCGCATCTATCTCGTCACCCCGATGACGGTACCCGCCGCCCACAACCTGGCGCGATTCTTCTTCCTGTTGCAGCAGCACGATCTGCATCTGCCGATTTCGATCGTCGTCAACCGCCACGCCAAGCAGTCCAAGCAGAGCTTGATCACGCCGGCCGAGTTCAATTCGGCGATCGGACGGGCGGTCGAACACATCGTACCGGAGGATTTTCCGATCGTGCAGCAATCGGTGAACCAGGGAACCCCGGCGGTGACGCTGGCGCCCAAAAGCCTGTTCGCGCGCGCCATCGGCGACATCGTCGCGAGCGAAACCGGCGAAGCCCAGGTCGCCAAGCGCGGCCTGTTCGGCCTGTTGTGAGGGTGAGCCATGTTCCGCGTGTTTTCCGATAACAAGACGGCGAACGAAGACCCGGCCACCACGCCGCTCGTCAGCCCGCGCAGCGAGCCCGTCAATTCGGCGCCGCGCACCGACCTGAAGGTCCATCTGCACCAGAAGCTGCTCGAGGTGTTGAACCTCGGCGTGCTCGAAAAAATGACCCGCGGCGAACTGCAGGCGGAACTGACGCCGATCATCCGCAAGATGGTGGATGGCGAGGGCCAGGTGATGTCGTCAGCCGAGTACCATCAGCTGACCGAAGAAGTGCTCGACGAAGTCCTGGGGCTGGGGCCGCTGGAGCCATTCCTCAAGGACCCGACCGTCACCGACATCCTGGTCAACACCCACCAGCATGTCTTCGTCGAACGCCGCGGCCAGCTCGAAGCCACCGAAGCCCGCTTCAAGGACGAGCGCCACCTGATGCGCATCATCCAGAAGATCGTCACCGGCGTCGGTCGGCGGGTGGATGAATCGCAGCCCTACATGGACGCGCGCCTTGCCGACGGCAGCCGCGTCAACGTGCTGGTGCCGCCGTGCGCCGTCGACGGGCCGCTGCTGTCGATCCGCAAATTCTCCAAGACGCCCTACACCATGGACCGTATCGTCGAGATCGGCTCGATCAATCCCGAAATGGCGGCGCTGTTCCAGGTTATCGTGGCGACGCGGCGCAACGTATTGATCTCGGGCGGCACCGGCTCGGGCAAGACGACGCTGCTGAACGCACTTTCCAGCTACATCGACAACCGCGAACGCATCCTCACCATCGAAGACACCGCCGAACTGCAGCTGCAGCAGCGCCACGTCTGCCGCATCGAGACGCGTCCGCCGAACCTCGAAAATACCGGCGAAGTCACCCAGCGCGACCTGCTCAAGAACGCCCTGCGCATGCGCCCCGACCGCATCATCGTCGGCGAGGTGCGCGGCGCCGAAGTGCTCGACATGCTGCAGGCGATGAACACCGGCCACGATGGCTCGATGACCACCGTCCACGCCAACACGCCGCGCGATGCCCTCACCCGGCTCGAACATATGGTCGGCATGACCGGACTCGACCTGCCGCAGAATTCCCTGAAGGGCCAGATCGCTTCGGCGATTCACGTCGTGATCCAGCAGCAGCGCATGAGCGACGGACGGCGCCGCGTCACCTCGATCCAGGAAATCATCGGCATGGAATCGGGCACCGTCACCATGCAGGAGGTCTATCGCTTCGAGCGCACCGGCATGGATTCGGCGGGCAACATCCAGGGCCAGCACCGCGCCACCGGCGTGCGGCCGAAATTCCTGCGCCAGGCCGAAGAATACGGCATTCCGATTCCGGCCATCCTGGCGAGGGCACCGGCATGACCGGGACCGTCGCCTTCATCATCGGCATCGCCGTCATCGCGGTCTGCGCCGCGTTGCTGGCCGATGCGGTGTTCGGCCTGTTGCGCGCCTCGCGCGGCATCGACGACGAAGCGGTGCAGCGGCGCCTTTCGCAAGCGACCGGCGGTGACGCTGCATCGCGGCTGCTGCGCGACGGCGACGCCAAGCCGCGCCAATCGGTGCCGCTCTCGAGCCAGTTCGCGCGACTGCTTCAGCAGGCCGGCTCGCCGATGACGGTGCCCCAGGCCCTGGTCATCGCCGCCGTCGTATCGGTACTGGCAATGCTGGCGCTGCTGCTGCTGTTGCCGCACAAGGTGACGCTGCTGGCGTTTCCGCTCGGCCTCGCACTCGGACCGGCGGCCGTGCTGCTGTTTCTGGTCCGCGCCCGTGCCTCGCGCATCGCCCGGTTCGAAGAACAGCTGCCCGAAGCCATCGATCTCGTCATCCGCTCGCTGAAAGTCGGCCACCCCTTGAGCGTGTCTCTGTCGGTGATTGCGCGCGAATTGGCGGCGCCGATCTCGCAAGAATTCGCCATCGCTCACGCCAAGGTGTCCTACGGCCTGTCGGTCCCCGACGCCTTTCGCGAAATGAGCGAGCGCGTCCCGCTGGCGGACTTGCGCTATCTCATCGCCGCGCTGCAGATCCAGGAAGAAGCCGGCGGCAACCTGATCGAATCCCTCACCAAGCTATGCGGCGTCATCCGCGAGCGCTTCCGCATGTTCCGCAAAGTCAAGGCGGTCACCGCCGAAGGGCGGATGTCGGCGTGGCTGCTGTCGTCGTTTCCGTTCCTGATCGCGATCGGCATCAAGATGGTGAAGCCAGACTATTTCGACCACGCCCTCGAAACCGAACGCTTTCCGATCATCGCGGTCGTCACCGGCATTCTTCTTGTCATCAACATTGTGGTGATGAACGCCATCACCAAGATCAAGGTGTGATCCCATGCTGCCGGCCAGCACCTTTCTCATCGTCGGGTCCGTGCTGCTGATCGGCGCAGCGGCGATTTCCGCGTTCTCGGTGACCGCCATCCTCGGCGAACGGCGGCGCCGCGCGGCCATTGCCGTGACCGCCCCCGATCCAACCCCGAGAGCGGCGATCGAAGACGACCTCTTGAAACGCTTCGCGCGCTTCGTCACCCCGGCCAAGGAAAATGAGCTCAGCCAGGCGCGCCTCAGGCTGGCGCAAGCCGGCTACCGCCGCCCTGCTGCGGTGCGCGTCTTTCATGCGGCACGGGCGGTCTCGGCGCTTGGTTTCACGCTCGTGGCGGCGGTGCTGTTCCCGTTTCTGTTCGCCAGCGCACCGGCGCCGCTGCAGATCGTCGCCATCCTGTTCGCCTTCCTGATCGGCTTCCTGGCGCCGTCGATCGTGCTCGACCGGCTCGTCGCCCGGCGCAAGAAGACCGCCGAAGAGGGATTTCCCGACACCCTCGACATGCTGCTCGTCTGCATCGAGGCTGGCCAGGGCTTCGAACAGGCGGCACGGCGCATCGCGCGCGAATTGCACGGGCACAATGCGGTACTGGCCGAAGAGCTGTCGATCCTCAACGACGAATTGTGGGCGGGCAAGGACCGCGCCCAGGTGTTCAAGGACTTTGCCCTGCGGCTCAACGTCGGCGACATCACCGCCTTCATCAGCGTGCTGCGCCAGGCCGATCAGTTTGGCGTTTCGATCGCCGAGGCCATCCGCGTCTATGCCGCCGACATGCGCTTCAAGCGCGTGATGCGGGCCGAGGAAACCGCCAACAAGATGCCGCTCAAGCTGGCGCTGGCCTCGATGCTGTTCACGGTTCCCCCGACCATGATCATCATGATCGGTCCGGCACTGCTCGAAATCATCCGTTCCTTCACGCAAGCCCAATCGGGGTCCCTATGACCACACGCTCAACCCTGGCGGCGCTGGCCGCCGTACTCACAGCCTCGGCCTGCGCGCCGATTTCCGAACGCACGGCAGAGGACTATCTCGCCGCTTCGCCAGCCGCGGTTTCCGATTATCAACGCGGCAAGCGGGACCTGTCCGCCGGCAATTACGGATTGGCGCTGGCGCGGTTCGACGCCGCCCTCGAACGCGATCCCGGCAACATCGCCGCCCGCAACGGTCAGGCGATCACGCTGGCCAAGCTCGATCGCGACGACGACGCCGTCGCCGCCTTCGAACAGGCGCTCAAACTCGATACCCGCTCGCCGGTGACGATCGACAATTATGCCAACTACCTCGAGCGCCACGGCAATCACGCCAAGGCGAAGATTCTGCTGGCCCTGCTCAATCCGCCCGGCGCCGCGCCCGAACCGCCGAGCGCCGCTCCCATTGCGCCCATCAACGTGGCGCCCGCGGACGCGGTGCCGGCCGCCGCCGATGCCGCCATGCTGGGCGCCGTGACCGCCCCACTCTCGATCGCCAACGCCTCCGGCCAGTACCATCTGGCGCGGCGGCTGCAGCAATACCTGTCAGGACACGGCTTCGCGGCCGACCACGTTGCCAACGCCACCCGCTTCGATCGCACCCAGTCGGTGCTGTTCTGTCACGCCCAATCGCGCGAGGCGGCCGAGCGAATCCGGCGCACCTTGCCGGCCAACGTCAAGCTGGTGGTGTTGACGTCGAAAGGCAATGCGGTCGAACTCATCGCCGGCAGCGACCTCAACGGCTTCGACATGGCAGCCGCCGCGCCTCGCGTGGTGATGCGATGATCTGGGCCCTGTTCATCGCTTTGCTGGCGCTGGTCGCGGTGTCGGACATCGCCCGCTATCGCATTCCCAACTGGGCCTCGCTGGCGCTGATCGCGCTGTTCGCGGGTGTTCTGTTGTGGCGGCATGCCGGCACCGATTGGCCGTGGCATCTGGCGGCGTTCGCACTGGCGCTGATGGTCGGCATTGCCTTCTTCGCCTTCCGCCAGGTCGGCGCCGGCGATGCCAAACTGTTTGCGGTGATCGCGCTGTGGGCTGGGTTCGGCGCCTTGGTGCCGCTGCTGTTCTGGATTGGCGTTGCCGGCCTTGTCGAGCTGGCGATCCTGACGGTGACCCGCCGCTTCGCCGCGCGTTGGCGCGGACCGTTGCCGCGTGTGCTCAGCCAAAAACAGGGCGTTCCGTTCGGCGCCGGGATCGCGCTCGGCGCGGCGATCGCTTCGTTCTGGTTCCCTTCCTGGCTATGGGTGGCATGATGCGGATGCAGGCGCGACTTGAACGGTTCGCCCGATCGACTCGCGGCTCGATGACGGTCGAGTTCGTGATCTGGATTCCGATCCTGCTGGTGATCCTCGGCTTCACCGCCGATGCCTGCAAGCTCTACCTCACCCAGGCCGACATGTGGGACGTGGCGCGCGATACCGCGCGGCGCATGTCGACCGGGCAATATTGCAAGACCAGCGATGCGCAAACCTATGCCCAGAGCCAACTGCTCTATCCGCTGACCTACACCTTCAGCATCACGCAAGGGTCCGACGACGTGGTGCAGATCTCGACGCCCGTTGCGGGCGCCAGCGTATTCGGCGTGCTCGCCTCCTATGGCGGGTTCATGGCGAACTCGCTCGGCGCCAAGGTGACGATGCCCGCAGAGCCCGGAGCTTGCTCGACATGATGCGACGCTTACGACGTTTCCTGCGCGACGAGCGCGGCGCCGGCACCGTATTCATGGTGATGATGCTGCCCGTATTCCTCGGCCTGGCGGGCCTTGCCATCGACGCCGCCGACGCCTATCGCGCCCGCAACATCCTGCAAGGCGCCGCCGATGCCGCCTCGCTCGCCGCCACGCTGGCGCTGCCCGACACCAATGCGGCGGCCGCCGCGGCGGTCAATTACGCCAACCTCAATCTGCCCAACAACGGCTCCGTGCTGGCGGCGGCCGATGTCGAATCCGGCAACTGGAATGCCGCCACCAACGTCTTCACCATAGGCGGCACGCCGACCAATTCGGTGCGCGTCACCACGCGCATGACGGCCGCCAACGGCAATGCTCTGCCAACGACGCTGCTGCGGATCATCGGCATCGACCATTGGGACATCACCGCCCAGGCGATCTCGGTCGCCGACCAGCCCAAGCTGTGGGTCGCCTTGGTGCTCGACAATTCGGGATCGATGTCGGAAGCCGATAAGACCAAGACGACCAAAATCTCCGCACTCAAGACCGGTGCCATCAACCTGCTGACGACGCTCAAGACCGCCTCGCTCCATCCCGGCGACGTGCAGGTTGGGATCGTGCCCTTCACCAAGAACGTCGGGTTGGGACCGGCCTATGCCAGCGCCAGCTGGCTCAACTGGACCGATTTCAACAAAGCGCCGCCGGCCGTGCCCGGCAACAAGGTCGGTCCCGGCAGCACCTGCCCGTGGACGACGAGCGCCAACGGATATCAGTGCCAGACCTCGCCCACCAACAACGCCAACGCCCGCACGGTCACGCCGTCCCCGAAAGTGCCCTCGAGCGGCACCTATTCGGGCTACATCTGCCCGACCGCGGACGGCTACGGCCATTTCTATAACGGCTGCTACAACAGCGTGAAGACCGGCGGCAGCGGCTCCAACACCACGTACAGCCACACCTGGATCGCCAACGCCAAGAGCACCTGGACCGGCTGCGTCATGGATCGCGACCAGAACTACGACACGCTCGACACATTGCCGACGACCGGCGGCACCATGGTCTGGCCGGAGAACAATACCTATTGCCCAATGCCGACGATCACACCGCTGCGCACGCTCGCCACGCCCGCGGACATCACCTATTTCACCGGCCAGATCAACGCCCTCACCGCCAACGGCTGGACCAACCAGGGCATCGGCGTCGATTTCGGCTGGCTGGCGCTGACGCCCGGCATGCCGCTGACGCCCGTCACTCCGGTCCTGCCGAGCGATACCCAGCGCTACATCATTCTATTCAGCGACGGCTTCAACACCTACAACCGCTGGACCGCGGCGCCCAATTCCAACGTTCGCGACACTGCCGCCGACCTGCGCACCGAACTTGCCTGTACCAACGCCAAGCAGGAAGGCGTGGTGATCTTCACCGTCTACGTCGACCTTTCCGGCACTACCGGCGCGTCGGATGTGCTGCAGAATTGCGCCTCCGAGCCGAAGACGGACTATTATTTCCCGCTCACCACCTCGGGCGCGATCATCACCACCTTCGACAAGATCGGCCAGCGCATCATGAAAATGCGGCTGGTGCATTGAGCCTTCCGGAAAAAGCCGGACGAGGGACGAAGGACCGCATAACTCGGCGCCCGATCGGCGTTATGGTCCGTGTCGGATGGTGCGGAGACTTGATGCGATGGCGGCAAGAGCGAAATCGATCCGAGGCTGCATCATAGCGGGCGTTGTGCTTATCGCGGTTGCCGCCCCACCTATCGCTGCCTCGAACGCGCAGGCCATGGAACAGCGCAACGACATCGAGCGGCTGATGGGCGCCTACTGCTTCAAACCGACGGATAAAAAGGCCACCGCGCCGGTGTGCAAGCGGATGAAGAATGGCAGGATGACATCCGATGCGGTGGCGACCCAAGCCTTCCGCCGAATGTTCTGGCCTCTTGTCCCCGACGCGATCAAGGCCAAGACACTCAGCATGATGGACGTGGTGAGCCCCTTCGGCGAGGTGACCGACCGAGATGGCGCCAAACTGACCGATCGCATCGAAGGGACGGCCTGCATCGCACACAATTGCGGCGGCAACGAAGTCCTCTTCCTCTACGAACGCTCGACCGGCAAAGCCGCCGTCACCATTACCCGCTACGGCGAGGCCTGCCGGGCCTACCGCGAAGCCGGCTTCGCGCGTGGCGATGATCTGTGCCCTTGACGCGTCGATCGGAATGACGATGCCGCCGGCCGCCCTGAGGCAGCAAAAAGGGCGCTGACGGCGCCCTTGTGCAACACGTTGTTTTATCAGCCACTTTGGAGCGGGCGAGGCGAATCGAACGCCCGACCCTAACCTTGGCAAGGTTATGTAGGGGCTACGACAGACTTTTCTCCCTTTCGCTGCTGTACGATAATCTATCGCATATTCAATTGCTTACTAATTTTCACCTCCGATCGATCACGCCTCACTACGCTCGATTTTTGCATCGCGGTGGACACCATGTGGACACCATTTTAGGGTGGAGTCCACCGAGGAATGCTAAGGGAAATGACTCGATGGATCGCTCTTCGAGCACCCGGCTAACTAAGCCCGTGGTGGAAAAAGCTGAGAAGCGCAACGCGAGATACGACCTGTGGGACACCGAACTTGCCGGGTTCGGGCTGCGCGTCGAAAAAAGCGGCACCAAGAGCTTCATCATCAGATACCGCGCGGATGGCGGTGGTCGCTCAGCGCCGAGGCGGTTTCTTACAGTCGGCCGGTACGGCCCACTGACGGTCGAGCAAGCAAGAAAAAAAGCCAAAGAGCTGCTTGGGGCCGCGGCCAGCGGACGCGATCCCGCCGGGGACGTTCAGGAAAAGCGCCGCGAGAGCACCATAAAGGAACTGCTCGACGTCTATGAGAAGAATGGTTGTGTGATCCAGCGCGGCAAGCACAAAGGCATGCCGATGAAGCCATGGACAAAAAAGTGCACGATGGCGCGGCTCCGCAATCATGTTGAACCGCTGCTCGGGCGCAAGCGGGTCAATGGGATCACCTCAGGGGATATCGAGACCTTCGTCGCCGATGTGACGCAGGGCAAGACCGCTAAGGATGAGAAGGTCGGTCCGCGCAAGCGGGTCATCGTCCGTGGAGGCGAGGGGGCCGCGCGAAAGGTCGTTCGAGATCTGTCGGCCGTATTCAGCTTCGGCGCACGACATGGGTTCAACGCAAGGAACCCCGTTGAACAGGCTTCGGTGCGGAAAACCGATAATCGCCGCGACAGATTCTTGACCCTTGAAGAGGCCTCCCGCCTTGGCGAAGCGTTCGACAAGGTGGAGGCGCAAGGCGCGAACCCGAAGGCCATTGCGATTTCACGATTATGGGCGCTCACGGGTTGTCGGCGAAACGAGATCGCAGAACTCAGGGTCCACGAGGTCAATCTCGCGAGCAACCTATTTGAGTTCGACGATACGAAGACGGGAAAATCCGTCCGTCCCTTCGGTCCGGCGGCCGCCGCCTTGTTGCAGGAACTCTTGAAGGAACGAACGAGCGGATACCTGTTTCCGGCCGAGAGGGGAAAAAGCTACTATCAGGGTACGCGTAATATCTGGGCAGAGGTGACGAAGCTTGCCAAATTGCCGGGCGTGACACCACACACCCTCCGCCATACGCTCGGCTCCACCGCTACATCGAGTGGTGAAGCGTTGGCCCTAACGGGCGCGATCCTGGGGCACGCGAACCTGAGATCGACTGCGATCTACGCTCACGTCCAGCGCGATCCCTCACTTGAAGCAGCAAAGCGCGTCGAAAAACTGCTGGCGACAGCGCTGGAACGTACGCCTCCGGCGTGGGCCGCGGATAAATAGGCTTGCTATTCTGGGAGCTTGAGCCAGTGCGGGGCGTCTTCGCGCATGCGGACCAGATCGCGAAGGTGGTCGATGCCGTCATCCGTGAAGGCCT
>NZ_JBWZET010000207.1:0-8800 GCF_056722145.1 Rhizomicrobium sp.
GGCGCGATTTTGTCGACCACGCCGAGGCCGACATCGCGGGCCAGGCGCAGCGGCGAGAGATCGTTGGAGAACAGGCGATTGAAGGCGTCCATGGTGAGTCCGGTGGCGACACTGTCGAAGCGGCGCCAGCGTTGGTATGCCTTCAAGACATCGAGCGAACCGATATCGCGGCCGAGCGCGGCGGCATCGACAATCACGTCGGCGAGCGCGGCGGCATCACGAAGTCCGAGGTTCAGGCCCTGGCCGGCGATCGGATGAATGCCATGCGCCGCATCGCCGGCGAGCGCCAGCCGCGGCCGCACGAAATCGCGCGCCACATGAAAGCGCAAGGGGTAGCTCCAGCGCGGCCCTTCGCTTTTGACCGGCCCCAAATGATCGCCGAAGCGCGTCGCCAGTTCGGCGTTGAACGCCTCGGGATCGAGCGCCAGGAGCGCGCGCGCGGCATCGTCGTGCTCGGTCCACACCAGCGATGAACGGTTGCCCGGCAAGGGCAGGATCGCGAACGGGCCCGAAGGCAGAAAATGTTCGTAGGCCGTACCATTGTGCGGCCGGGCATGATGAACCGTGGTGACGATGCCGTGCTGGGCGTAGGACCAGCCGACCACCCCGATGCCGGCCTCGCGGCGCACCATCGAATCGCGTCCGTCGGCGGCGACGATCAGCGCCGCGGTCAGATCGCGGCCGTCGGCGAGCCGGGCGGTGGCAGCGGCGGCCGTTACGTCTACCGCGCGCACCGAGGCCGGCGCGATCAGGCGGATGGCGGGCTGGCGGGCAACGGCGGCGTACAAGGCGCGGCGGATGGCGCGATTTTCGGCAATGGCTCCGAGGGCGCGCCCGATTTCCTCACCGTCGAAATGCAGCGAGAACGGCGACGGCGGGCGGCCGAGCGCCGCATCGGTGACCAGGATCTGCTCGATCGGCTGCGCGTCGGGGGCGAGATCGTCCCACGCGCCCAGCGCCTGGAACATCCGTAAGGCGGCGTAAGACAAGGCGGAAACGCGGCCGTCGAATGCCTCCTGGGCGGCGGTGGCCGGGGTGACCGGATCGGCGACCGCGACCGTGAGCCCGTCGCGGGCCAGCGCCAGGGCCAGACTGAGGCCGACGAAGCCGCCGCCGGCGATGATCACATCTGCGTCCATACCCTGGCTTCCCATGCCGCCCGCCAACCGTCAATGCCTATTTTTTAGGCGCCAAATATTCGCTGTACAAATTTTGTGCGTTCTTTGCTCCGTAGGCTGCGGCAACTTCCTGTCGCGATGGAAATATTCTTTCTAAATCAGCGCCTTACCTCTGCGCACCGAGTCGGCACGGTTCTTGATGAAGGACAGCGACGAGGCCAAACAGCGGGAAGCAGCGATGAAACTTATCACGGCGATCATCAAGCCGTTCAAACTGGATGAAGTGCGCGAACAGCTCTCGGCCCTGGGCGTCCAGGGGATGACCGTCACCGAGGTCAAGGGCTATGGGCGCCAGAAGGGGCATACAGAAATCTATCGCGGCGCCGAATACGCCGTCAGCTTCCTGCCCAAATTGAAAATCGAAGTCGCGGTCAAATCGGAGATCGCGCCCGCGGTGCTCGACGCCATCACCTCAAAGGCCAAGACCGGCCAGATCGGCGACGGCAAGATTTTCGTCACGGCCATCGAACAAGTGGTGCGCATCCGCACCGGTGAAACGGACGGCGACGCCCTTTGAGGCGCGCGCGTGGTTGGCGTTCCAAGAGCGCTCAAGGGATCTAAGGGGACTATTATGAAAGGAACGAACATGAAGAAGCTGGCGCGTGGTGCGCTTGCGGGAATGGCAGCCCTTGTTGCCATGTCGGGCGCCGCGCTCGCCGCGGGTCCGAAAATCGACACCGGCGACACCGCCTGGATGCTGACCTCCAGCGCGCTGGTGTTGCTGATGACCATCCCGGGCCTCGCCTTGTTCTATGGCGGCATGGTGCGGCGCAAGAACGTGCTCGCCACGATGGCGCAAAGCTTCGGCGCCACCTGCCTGATTACGGTGTTGTGGTACATCATCGGCTATTCGATCGCCTTCACCAACAACGCCGATCCCGAAGCCAACAAGCTGATCGGTGGCTTCGGCTATCTCTTCCTCAAGCCGATGGGCCTCAATGCGCAAAGCGCGCTGGCCGGAACGATCCCTGAATCGGTCTACATGTTCTTCCAGATGACGTTCGCCATCATCACCCCGGCGCTGATCGCCGGCGCGCTGGCGGACCGCATGAAGTATTCCGCCTTCCTGTGGTTCATGGGCCTGTGGCTGATCTTCGTCTATTGCCCGATCGCCCATTGGGTCTGGGGCGGCGGTTGGCTCGGAACCAAGGGCGCCCTCGACTACGCCGGCGGTTCGGTCGTGCATCTGAATGCCGGTACCGCGGCGCTCGTCGCCTGCCTGGTGCTCGGCAAGCGCAAGGGCTACGGCACCGAGAACATGGCGCCGCATAATCTCGTCTTGTCGGTGATCGGCGCCAGCCTGTTGTGGGTCGGCTGGTTCGGCTTCAATGCCGGCTCGGCCGTGACCTCCAACGTCAACGCCGGCATGGCCGCCGCTGCAACCCAGATCGCCACCGCTACCGCGGCGCTCTCCTGGTCGTTCGTCGAATGGCTGATCGCCAAGAAGCCGTCGGTCCTCGGCCTGATTTCGGGCGCGGTCGCCGGCCTTGTCGCCATCACCCCGGCCTCGGGCTTTGTCGACGCCACCGGCGCCTTCTTCATCGGCCTCGCCGCCGGTGCGGTCTGCTACACCTCGGCAGTGTGGATGAAAAAGTGGCTCGGCTACGACGATGCGCTCGACGCCTGGGGCGTGCACGGTGTCGGCGGCGCGCTCGGCGCCATGTTGACCGGCGTGTTCGCTTCAAAGGCGATCAATGCGGCTCAGGCGCCGAACGGCGGCTGGCTGATCGACGGCAACTTCGCCCAGATCGGCATCCAGGCGATCGACGTCGCCGCGGTGTTCGCCTACTCCGGCATCGTCACCTTCGTCATCCTCAAGCTGATCGATCTCGTCATCGGCCTGCGCGTGTCGCCGGAAGTGGAAGTCGAGGGTCTCGACATCAACCTCCATGGCGAAACGGTCCACGGCTGACCGGATACTGTCTCCTCCAGAGAAACTGGGCGCTCTTCGGAGCGCCCTTTTTTTGCTTTCTGCCCTCGCGCGCGAGGCGATCTTGTCCTTGGCACATGGAGCGTGGGGCAGAAATGCCTACTCCGGCGGACCCTCGATGATGAGGCCTTCCTTGTGCAGCTGTTCGGCGACGCCGGTCGAACGCAACAGCGAGCCGACGTCGGTGACGAGCACGACCTTGCCCGGCTGGGCGAGCGCCTCGTGGATCACCTTCAGGTAATCGGCGACAGCGCGCTCGTTGAGCTTGCCGTAGCTCGACACCTGCTTGGCGCAATCGGCGAAGCGGTCGGGAACGTAGTGCGCCTTGATCTGGCGAAGATTGCCGGTCGCCCAGGCTTCGGCGAGCAGCCGGTTGTGCGCCGTGGCCTGCTCGGTATAGGCGACCGACGCTTCCAGGCAGGTGACTTGCGCTTCGACCGGCAGGCGCAGCAATTCCTTGACCATGGCGAGCGCGCCATATTCGCCGACCAGCTTGAGCGGCACCTTGTTCTGTCTGGCGAGACGCTCGACGGTTGCCATCGGCTCGGACGTCTCAAGCGCCCGCGCCTTGTTGTAGGCGGTCAACAGTTCGACCGCGGTCAGCACCGGCGGATCGTCCTCGTACTTTTCGGCATCGATTTCGAGCGCCGTGCGGGCAGCGACGAAGCGCGCCCGGAGCGGCGGCGGCAGGGAGTCTTCCAGCTTCTGGTCGCCCGGCATCGACAACAGGCTGCGATGGGTGACGAGGAACCAGCTGGTCTCGAAGAAACCGGCGGAGGCCTTCGGCGGCACCAGCACGGCGCGGGCGCCCTTGATGATCTCGGCGAGGTGGGTGCTGTTCCAGGCGAGCCCCTTGGGCATCGGCGACACCGTGCCGAGGATCCAGATTTCGGACTCGCCCTTCTTGATGTGCCACAGCGCCGGACCCTGGCCTTGCGCCGAGACCACGACGGTTTCGTCCGGCGCCCAATCCGTCACCGGCGGAGGTGGCGTCTCGGCCGCGGCAGCGACCGTCAAAAACGCTATGGAAGCCGTTACCGCTAGAATCCGCCGCATCGTCCCCTCCCGAATCGTTGGCCGTGAGTTGACCACACTAATATGGCGTAGCCCTCTCCGGCCGATCACATTCGCGACAGGAATTTCAGGCGGTCACCCGGTCGGCGTCGCTGATCAGCGCCTGCATCGTCTGGCCCCATTCGGCGTCGTAGGTGTCGTGATACGACGGGCAGGTTGCGCAAACCCCGGGCTTGGCCGAGATCGGCATCATCAAGCGGCGGAAACGGACATAGGCCTGGCCGGCATAGATGTCGAAGATCGAGCTGTCGCGGACGTTGCCGGTGATGAAGGGCACATGGTCGGGCACGTCGGCGACCACCAGGCTGCAGGGATGGACGTTGCCGGTATAGCCGACGATGAAGGCGTAATAGGGCATCTGGCACGGCATGGTGCGCGCGTTGACCTTGAGGCCGACGCCTTCCATCACGCCGCCTTCCGAGTGGCCGACTTCCATCATGTTGGCGTGGCGGATGCGGATTTCGAGCGGCGAGCCCTTTAAATTGATGGCGAAGCGCACGCCCTTCATGAAGACGTCGATCTCGGGCGTCAGCGCCAGCTTCTTGGCCTTGTCGAGGGCGCGCCTGAGCGCTTCGCATTCGTCGAACGGGCGGTCGGTCGACAGATGCACGGTCATGTTGATGACGGTGAGGCCGCATTCCTCGAGCAGCCTGAGGCTCTCGATGTTGAGATAATCGCCGTTGGTGAAGATCGCCAGACGCGCCCGCGGCAGCCGAAGCCGAGCATAGCGGATGCGCTCGGCAAGATCGTCCATGTGCATCATCGGCTCGTTGTGGCCGACGAAGGAGACGCGCCCCATGTAGTCGATCTCGGCAAGCTGATCGATCAGCTTCTCGTACACCACCTTGTCCATGAAGACGTTCTTGGAGCGGCGATCGTTGACGAGATTGGAGCAATAGCGGCAGAGCCGGTTGCACTGGGTCGAAGTTTCGATGTCGACCTTGCGCACGGCGCTCTTGAAGGCGAGCTTTTTCTGATGCTCGGTCAGCGCTGCGGTGAAATGCAGCGTCGACAGCACCTGCTGGTTCTTGATCAGGAAGGCGGGCTGATGCGGCCCGGTATCCTCGGCCGGTGTCAGCGCGGCGAAGGCGGCGTTGATGGCGCGCCGGCGCGTCTCATCCTGGGAATAGCCGAGCTGTTCGATCTGCGTACAGATGCGATAGGCATCGGCAACCCAGCCGCGGTCGAACAGGACGTAGGCGTAATTCAGAACGGCATCGATTTCGGCGCGCGGATGAGTTTCCGCCGCTGGCGCACAAGCATCCATCCTCAGACTCCAGATATATCCGGGATCAGTGCGTCTTCGCAGAACGCGCCAGATGCGCTTTTCCCCCCGTCATTCCTTCTAGGTGCTTTGAACGAACATTCCGTTAACTGTACTGGGAAATGCTCGCGCTCTGCGGGTTCTTACGGCCGCTCGCACCTGCCGTGGCGCGGCCGGTTGCATTAAGACTAACGTCATGACTCAATCGCCCGTTTCCAACGAGTGTCACCCGTGATCTTCCCCGGCCGTCTCTCCGATCTTCCGCAAGGGTCTTTTGCCAAGCTGGCGCTGCTGGTGGAGGGCGTGCCGCCTGGCGGTTTGGAAAAACCGATCAGCCTGGCGGTCGGCGACCCCAGGGGGGAGGTGCCCGGTTTCGTGCGTGAGGCGCTGCTCGCCCACGCTGCCGAATTCGGCCAGTACCCACCGATCGACGGCACCGCCGAATGGCGCGAGGCCGCGGCCGGCTGGCTGAACCGGCGCTTCGGGGCCAGGATCGATGCCGCCACCCAGGTGCTGCCGCTCAACGGCACCCGCGAGGGCCTGTTCCTGGCGCCCAAGATCGTCACCCCGGACGAAAAAGGCGGCGGCCGGCCGGTGATCCTGCTGCCCAACCCGTTCTACCAGTGCTACGCGGCGGCGATTTATGCCGCCGGGGCCGAACCGGTTTACGTCCCGGCGCGGGCGGCGACCGGCTTCCTGCCCGACTTCGCTTCGCTGCCGCTGTCAGTGCTGAACCGCACCGTGGCCGCCTATTTCTGCTCGCCGTCCAATCCGGAAGGCGCCGCGGCCGGCGAAGCCTATTGGCAAACACTGTTCGCGCTCGCCGATGCCTTCGATTTTACAGTGTTCGCTGACGAATGTTACGCCGACATCTATCTCGACACGCCGCCGCTCGGCGCTTTGTCGGTCCGCCGCGCCCCGTATGAGCGCCTCCTCAGCTTCCATTCGCTGTCGAAGCGCTCCGGCCTGCCGGGCTTGCGCTCCGGCATCGTGGCGGGCGATCCCGCCTTGATGGCCCGCTTCCGGGCGTTGCGCAATTATGCCGGCCCGCAGGTGCCGCTGCCGATCCAAGCCGCTTCGGCGGCGTGCTGGAATGACGAGGACCATGTCCGCAAGAACCGCGCGGCCTACGCCGAGCGCTTCGAGCTGGCCGAGCAGATTTTGGGCGCCCTGCCCGGTTTCACCCTGCCCAAAGGCGGCTTTTTCCTGTGGCTGGAGGTCGGCGATGGCGAGGCCATGGCGCTCAAGCTGTGGCGCGAGGCCGGGGTCAAGGTGCTGCCCGGCGCCTATATGGGCCGCGAAATCGTCGCCGAAAAACCCCGCACAAATCCTGGCTTTCCGTACATCCGGATCGCCCTCGTCAACGATTTATCAACCATTCGTGCGGCATTGGTTAAGATTGGGTCTATCTTGAGCGAAGAGGGACCATGAGCGGCGCACGATCGTCGGGAGTCTACCAGCCGCGCCGCAAGGGAGCGTGGTTGTCCGAGACCTTGGCCGATGCCCGCCGCAAGACGGCGGAGCTGTTGAAGCTGGCGCTGTTCCGCGGCGCCGGACTCTTGGTGCTGGTCGGGGCGGCCGCCGTCCTGGTGGCACTCGCCAGCTACAATCCCAACGATCCCAGTTCCGACACCGCCACCAGCCACGAGGCGACCAATCTGCTCGGGCCGTTCGGCGCCACCGCCGCCAATATCCTGCTGCAGTATTTCGGGTTTGCTTCCCTCGTCTTCCTGCTGCCGCCGATCGTCTGGGGCGCCCGCGCCATGATCGGGCTCGACCTCAACCAGGCGATGCGCCGGCTGATCGCCTGGCCGTTCGCCACAATGCTGACCGCGGCCGGGCTCGGTATCCTGCCAAAGCCCGACAGCTTTGGCGCTGGCGGCAATATCGGTATCGCGGCCATGCAGATGGCCGAACGTCTTGGCGGCGGCTGGGGCCAGCCCTGGGTCGGCTCGGTGCTGCCGCTGCTTCTCCTCCTCGCCGGTCTGGCGCTGGCGACGCTGGCCGCCGACATCAAACCGCGCGCCATCGCCAGGGGCAGCTTCCATGTGCTGGCGTTCGGTTATTGGCTCACCAGCCTGTTGAAGGTGCCGGAAGGCAAGCCGCCCAAGCGCCGCGCCGAGCCGCGGCCGCCGCGCATCGTCGCCGACGAAGACGATGATGTTGAAGACCAAGACGACGACGAGCCCGAACTGCCGCCCGATCCGGCGACGCCGCCGAACGTCAACCGCGTCAAGCGCGACGACCCCAAGAAACCCGCCGCCAAGCGCGCCAAGCAGCAGCCGGCGCTGTTCAATTCCGGCGAATACGAATTGCCGCCGCTGACGCTGTTGTCGGAACCGCAGCACCGCAGCGACGAAGCCGCCTTCTCCGACGAGAGCCTGGAAGAAAACGCCCGGATGCTGGAATCGGTGCTGTCCGACTTCGGCGTCAAGGGCCGCATCATGGCGGTGCGTCCGGGCCCGGTGGTGACGCTGTACGAATTCGAGCCCGCCGCCGGCGTGAAGTCGAGCCGCGTCATCGCCCTCGCCGACGACGTCGCCCGGTCCATGAGTGCGGTCGCCGCGCGCATCGCCGTGATCCCGGGGCGCAACGTCATGGGCATCGAGCTGCCCAACCAGACCCGCGAAATGGTGGTGTTGCGCGAGCTGCTTGCCTCCGGCGATTTCGAGAAGGCGCGGGCGCCGCTCATCCTCGCCCTCGGCAAGACCATCGGCGGCGAGCCGGTGATGGCCGATCTCGCCAAGATGCCCCACCTCTTGATCGCTGGCACCACCGGTTCGGGCAAGTCTGTCGCCATCAACACCATGATCCTGTCGCTGCTCTATCGGCTGCCGCCGGACCAGTGCAAGCTGATCATGATCGATCCCAAGATGCTGGAATTGTCGGCCTACGACGGCATTCCCCATCTTCTGACCGCC
Organism: Rhizomicrobium sp.; assembly: GCF_056722145.1. Classification (NCBI taxonomy): domain Bacteria; kingdom Pseudomonadati; phylum Pseudomonadota; class Alphaproteobacteria; order Micropepsales; family Micropepsaceae; genus Rhizomicrobium; species Rhizomicrobium sp. Next base: position 8,368 of record NZ_JBWZET010000207.1, read on the forward strand.
GTCGTCACCGATCCGAGGAAGGCCGTCGTCGCCCTCAAATGGGCGGTGCGCGAGATGTTCTCGGCCTCCGACTATGAAAAGGCGCGCGCGCCGCTGACCCTGGCCCTGGGCAAGACCATCGGCGGCGAGCCGGTGATGGCCGACCTGGCCAAGATGCCCCATCTTCTGGTCGCGGGCACCACCGGCTCAGGCAAGTCGGTGGGCCTCAACACCATGATCCTGTCGCTGCTCTATCGCATGTCGCCGCAGCAATGCCGCCTGATCATGATTGACCCCAAAATGTTGGAACTGTCGGTCTATGACGGCATTCCGCATTTGCTGGCGCCGGTGGTGACCGACCCCAAGAAAGCCATCGTGGCCTTGAAATGGGCGGTGCGCGAAATGGAAGAGCGCTATCGCAAGATGTCGAAGCTGGGCGTGCGCGGGGTGGAAG
>NZ_JBWZET010000208.1:0-2779 GCF_056722145.1 Rhizomicrobium sp.
GGATTTCGACGCCATCTGGCCGCTCAAGATCGCGCGCGTGATCGGCAATGTCGGCCGCATGCTGACCGGCTTCGGCCGGCTGGCGCGACGCATAAGGCGCGAAAAATACGACCTCATTTTCTGCAACGGCACCTCGGCCGGATTCCTCGGCGGGGCGCTGGCGGCGCGCACCAAGACGCCGGCGATCTGGCATGTGCTCTATCCCGAAGTGCCGAAAATCGCCCGCGGGCTGCATCAGCGGCTGGCGCGCAATCCCTATGTCCGCACCATCATCTGCGTCTCGAAGCCGTGCGAAATCCAGTTCGAGCATTGCCGCGACAAGGTCAAGCCGATCCAGACCGCGCTCGACATCAGCGAATTCGACGGCGCCGCGGTGGCGCCGCTGCTGCGTCAGGAACTGAACCTCGCTGCCGACACCGTGATCTTCGGCAACCATGGCCGCATCGTCCGCCGCAAGGGCTATGTCGAACTGGTGCATGCCGCCAAGCTGATGCACGACCGTCTGTCGGCGGAGGAACGCGACCGCTGCAAATTCATCGTGCTCGGCGACACGCCCCAGGATATGACGCCCGACCATCGCGCCGAATGCATCGCGCTGGCCGGTGAACTCGGCATCGGCGATTTCATCCGCTTCATCGGCTTCCGTGCCGATCCCCGCGCCTACGTCGCCGATTTCGATGTTGCCGTGGTGCCCTCGGTCTACGCGGACCCGCTGCCGCGCGCGGTGATGGAAGCCATGGCCATGGGCAAGCCGATCGCCGCCTTCGCCATGGGCGGCATCGCCGAAATGTGCGCCGACGGAACGGAAGGCCGCCTCGCCTGCGGCAAGCCCGCCGATGTCGAAGGCCTGGCAACGGCTTGCCTTGCCTACTTCCGCGACCCGGAGATGCGCCGCACCCACGGAGCTGCCGCCAGGGCACGCATCGAGCGCGATTTCGACGCACGCAAACATGCACTCAAGTTGCAAGAAGAGATGTTCCGCATCGTTGGGCGTTGATTCCTGATTCGACGTGGTGCGCCGTCCGATTCCGCTATAAAAATACGGGTACGAACGGATTCCGGGCCAGACTCGGCCCGAGCTGGGGCACCTGTATGAACAGCGAACAAGACGTGATTGCGATTGTCGCCAAGCAGGCGAAAAAAGATCCTTCCGAACTGACCCGCACCACCAAACTCGCCGATCTCGACCTGCAATCGATCGACGTGGTCGAACTGGTGTTCGCGATCGAAGAAAAATTCGACATCGAAGTGCCCTACGCACCGGGCGACCAGACGACCGCCGGCATCTCGTTCCAATCGGTCGGCGAGATTACCGATGCGGTCGACAAACTGGTTGCCGAGCAGCATCCGGCATGAGCCGGGTCGTCCTCACCGGGCTCGGCATCGTCTCGCCGATCGGCGCCACTGCCGACGAAGTTGGCAGCGCGCTGAAGAGCGGGCGTAGCGCCATCGGGCCGCTCAGCGTGCTTGCTCCCGACGGGCTGGCCGTGAAGATCGCCGCCGAAGTGAAGGGCTTCGATCCCGCCGCCCTGTTCGACGAGAAGAAGCTGCCGCTGCTCGACCGCGCCGCCCAGTTCGCGCTGATCGCCGCCCGCCAGGCGGTGACCGAAAGCGGGCTCGATTTGCGGGCGCTGGGGGCGCGCGCCGCCACCATCATCGGCGCCGGGGTCGGCGGCATGACGACGCTCGACGAGAGTTTCCATCGCATCTATGCCGAAGGCGCCAAGCGGGTGCATCCTTTCACCGTGCCCAAGATGATGATCTCGGCAGCGATGAGCCATATCACCATGGAGCACGGCATCACCGGGCCGTCGTTCACGGTGGCAAGCGCCTGCGCCTCGTCCAATCACGCCGTTGGGGTCGCCTACCAGATGGTCAGAAGCGGCGCCGTTACCGCGGCGGTGACCGGCGGCACCGAGGCGGCGTTGACCTGGGGCACGCTCAAGGCATGGGAAGCGCTCAGGGTAATGTCGCCCGACACCTGCCGGCCATTCTCGAAAAACCGCTCGGGCATGGTGCTGGGCGAAGGCGCCGGGGTGTTCGTGCTGGAAAACCGCGAGCACGCACTGGCGCGCGGCGCCGCGATCCTGGCCGAAATCGCCGGCTTCGGCATGAGTTCGGATGCCGCCGACATCGTGTTGCCGAGCGCCGACGGAGCCGCCGCGGCGATAAGGGCCTGCCTCGACAATGCCGGACTGGCGCCCGAAGCGGTCGACTACATCAACGCCCACGGCACCGGCACGCCCGCCAACGATCCCACCGAGACGCGGGCGATCCGCGCCGTGTTCGGTCCGCACGCGGACAAACTCGCCGTGTCGTCGACCAAATCGCTGCACGGCCATGCGCTCGGCGGCGCCGGCGCACTTGAATTGGCGGCCACCGTGATCGCAATGCGGGCCGGCTTCATGCCGCCGACCGCGAACTTCACCGAACCCGATCCGGCCTGCGATCTCGACTACGTGCCCAACGAGGCGCGCGTGAAGGCGTTCGAAGTGGCGCTGTCGAACTCGTTCGCCTTCGGCGGACATAACGCGGTGCTGGCGGTGCGAAGGGCGTAGAACCAACTCAATAAGAGTCATCCCCGGCCGATTGATCGCCGCGGCGGTCGAGAGGGGAAGGGGACCCAGTATCTTCCGGCAAGACATTAGAGCAACGAACATTCAGACGAGATCACGTCGTTCATCTTTCCACCCCCGCTGTTTCGGCGGCGTGCCACCGTCATGATTTGAGCATCGCGGGGGAGGAAAGAATGATCTCGCTTGAACGTCCGATGCTCTAG
>NZ_JBWZET010000209.1:0-6685 GCF_056722145.1 Rhizomicrobium sp.
TCGGACCCGACGGTGCCGATCACTTTGACGCCAAGATGTTTCGCCCATTGGCCGGCAATCAAGCCGACGCCGCCGGCGGCGGAATGGAACAGGATGGTTTGCCCGGCCTGGATCGGGAAGGTCTGCTTCAACAAATACTGTACCGTCAGCCCCTTCAACAGCGCCGCCGCGGCGATTTCGAAAGTGATCGCGGCGGGCAGCTTCACCAGCTTGTCGGCGGGCACCACATGGGCCTCGGCATAGGCGCCGATCGGGGCAGTGCAGTACGCCACACGGTCGCCCGGCGCGAACCCGGTGACCTCGCCCCCGACCGCCTCCACCGTGCCGGCCGCTTCGGTACCGAGGCCGCTCGGCAGCGCCAGTTTGTAGAGGCCGGAGCGGTGATAGGTGTCGATGAAATTGACGCCAATGGCGGCGGCGCCAACCAGCACGTCGTCCGGGCCTGGTCGCGGAGTAGCGACCTCTTCGAGGGCGAGGACCTCAGGTCCGCCAGTCTTCAGGATGCGAATGGCTTTCATGGCGTCGGTTTTCCGATGGTGTGCAGGTTTGGTGGGGGTGATGGTAGCGCAAATTCGCGTCACGCCGCAGAAATGTGCGGGTTGAGACGATCCAGCTCACTTGGCAACTGCCCAAAAGGCGAAGTTTGGCTTACCCTGCCGTCCTGCGGGCGGGGTGGGCGGCGCCAAGTGGTGTTTTGCCATCGGTCCGGGGTCATTGCGTGCAGCGCTTTCGCAGCGCTACACACCAGAAACGCGTACCGGATCGATCACTTTTGGGGGACCAATGAACAAGCGAACCATCTGCGTGAGCCTGGCGGGAATGCTGGCTGCCGCATTGCCCGTAGCGGCACAGACGCCGCCGGCCAAACCGCCGGTGGAGGCGTTCGGCAATCTGCCGATGATCGCCCAGCCGCAATTGTCGCCGGACGGGAAATATTTCGCCACCATCCAGATGCGCAAGAACCGCGCGACCACGCTGATCTACCAAACCGATGCGCCGGCTGGTGCCGTGCCGGTGGAGATTCCGACCGGCGACCTGATTACTGCCGGCATCACCTGGACCAACAACGACCGGCTCGTCATCATCCTCAAGAATAATTACCGCCTGAAGAGCGAAAAGGCGGAAGGGACGGTAGCGACACTATATCGTTCGATCGCGATTAGCCCGGACGGTTCTAACCCGGTGGTGCTGCTGGAAAACATCAAGGGCATGCACTTCAACGGGTCGACCGCCGACATCGTCGGCTTCGACAGCACTGATCCCAATCACATCTATATGGCGGCGAGGGTGGCGCATGTGGTGGTCGACTGGGGCGAAGCCAGCAAGCTGGAGAAAGACGAAAACCCCTTCCATTTCGATCTCCTGAAAGTCGACGTCAACACCGGCAAGGGCGAGACCATCGCCGAAGGCGAGCACGATGTTCACCTCTCCACTGACGACTGGGTGATGGACGGAAGCGGCAATGTCGTGGCCCGCATGGACACGACGTACGCTCCGCTGGAAGAGCTGCTGTACGTCAAGCGTGGCAGCAGTTTGGTCAAGGCGGCGACATTCGATTGGAGCGGCCTCAAAGACGTCCACGTCGAGGGCCTGGCCCCGGACGGGTCCGGACTGATCATCCGTCGTGAACACATCAATGATTTCGATTTTCTCGAGAAGCTGGATTTCGCCACCGGCGCAATCTCGCCGTTCTTTTCGGTGCCCAATCACGACGTCGAAGGGGCTCTGGTCGACCGCAACACACGGCAGGTGGTGGGTGTCGTTTATCGCGACGACGCCGTCCATGTGCAGTACTTAAATCCCGAGCTGCAAGCCTTGCAAACCGGCCTGGAAACCGCGTTCGCTGGACGCAGCGTGCGTGTGGTGTCGCGCAATCGCGATTACGGCCGCGTCATTGTCGAGGTTTCGGCGCCGCGCCTGCCGCCGAGCTATTACTATGTCAACCGCACCACCCACCAGGCGTTCCTGATCGGCAGCTCCTATCCCAATTTGAGCGAAGCCGATCTCGGGGAGGTCAGAGCCTATTCCTACAAGGCGCGCGATGGGCTTGAGATTCACGCCTATCTCACCCTGCCGCCGGCCAAAGCGGCGAAGAACCTGCCGGTGGTCATCATGCCGCACGGCGGGCCGAATGTGGAAGGCGACGGCCAGCGCTTCGATTGGTGGGCGCAGTTCCTGGCCAATCGCGGCTATGCCGTGTTGCAACCCAATTTCCGCGGCACGACCGGCTACGGTAAGGCGTTCTTTACGGCCGGAACCAGGGCCTGGGGCCTCAGCATGCAGGACGACCTGACCGACGGCGTTGCCAAGCTGATCGCCGATGGTATCGCCGATCCCAAGCGCGTCTGCATCGTCGGTGCCAGCTATGGCGGCTATGCCGCGTTGGCGGGCGCGACCTTCACCCCCGAGCTTTATCGTTGTGCCTTCGCCTGGGCGCCGGTCAGCGATCTGCCGTGGATTTTGCGCACCGACAATCCCCGCAACACGCCCGGCACCAAAAGAACGTCGGCCTTGACGGCGCAGATCGGCAATGTCGGCGACGATTTTGATCGGCTGGTGGCAACCTCGCCCGACCGTCATGCCGAAAAGGTCACGAGTCCAATCCTGATCATGCATGGCGAGCGCGACACCACCGTCGACATCGACCAGAGCGAAAAGGAAGTCGCGGCGCTGCAAAAAGCCGGGAAGAAGGTGGAGTTCATCCGCATTGGCGGCAACGAGGACCACCACCTCAACTTCCCGGAATCGCGCATCCGCATGCTGACCGAGCTCGAGCGCTTTCTGAGAGAAAATATCGGCGAGTAGCGCCGGTTCCGGTCCAAGAGAAAGCCCGGCCTGGAATGTCCAGACCGGGCTTTTTTACGATCGAGGCGCGTCTTTACTGCGGGCGCTGGCCCTGCTGCGGCGGACGGGCCGGCAGCTGCAGCACCTGGCTGAGGGTCACCGGATTGGCGATCGGGGCCGAGCAGTTCTGATGCTGGCAGACGTACGCGGTCGGCTGGCCGTTCTCCATCGTCTTGCCGCGGGCCGGATGGCCTTCGGGCAGGTCTTCGGACGGGTCGACCACCAGCAACAGGCGGTTGGGCAGGCTGCGGCCGAGCACGGCGCTGACGAGTTCGCGGGTCTTCTGGGCTTCGCGCGGGCCGACGATGACGATCTGCAGGCCGGCGACCAAGGTCTCGAGGCCGTTGAGGAAGCTGCCCATCGCCATGAACGAGCGGCCGACATCGCCGGCGAAGGCGCCGATGACGTTGCCGGCGCGGTCGCGATGACCGACGTCGCCGGTGGCGAGGTACAATTTTGCAAGCACGCTCACCATGGTGCCGTTGGCCGAGGGGGCGGCGGCATCATATACCGTGCGGACGCGATGGATCAGCGCCTCGTCGTCGATCGCCGTCTGGAAATAGCCGCCGCCGGCGGCGTCCCAGAAGAACTCGTTGAGGACGGCGGTCCAGCGCTTGGCCCAATCGAGATACTGCTTGTCGCTGGTCGCTTCGAACAGCGCGAGCGCGGCGCGCGCCATGTGGGCATAGTCGTCGGCGAAAGCGGCATGGCCGCGCTTGCCGTCGCGCCAGGAGTGGAACAGACGATCGCCTTCGGCCATCGCCTTGGTGACGAAGGCGAACGCCTTCTGCGCCGCGACGATCCAGTCGACCACGCCGTAAGAAGCGCCGGCGTTGGCGAGGGCGGCGATCATCATGCCGTTGGCGTCGGCGAGCACCTTGTCGTCACGCAGCGGCGCCTTGCGGGTCTGCTGGCGGGCGGCGAGGAGCAGATCGCGCTGGCGCTTGAGCAAGGCTTCGTCGGCATCGGCGAGCGGGAAGGGGAAGCCGCCGGTGCGGGCAACGATGTTCTTGCCGTTGAACGGGCCTTCCGGGCGGATCGCATAAACGTCCTTGAACCGCTGAGCGAAGGTGCCCATCAGCGTGGCGTCGATTTCCGGCGCGGTCCACAGGTAATAGGCGCCCTCTTCGCCATCGACATCGGCATCGAGACTGGAGGCGAAGGCATCGCCGACCGTCATCTCGCGCAGCACCCAGCCGATCGTCTCGTCGACGCGGGCGCGGTACAGCGGCACGCGATTGTGGACGCCGATGGTGGTGAGAAGGTCGACCATCAGGGCGTTGTCGGACAGCATCTTCTCGAAGTGCGGGACCAGCCAGCGCTCATCGACGGCATAGCGGTGGAAGCCGCCGCCGACATGATCGTAGATGCCGGCCAGGCACATCGAATCGAGCGTCGTCTGGACCAGCTGCGGGAACTGCATCGCGCCGGAGCGCAGGAAGCCGCGCCACAGGGTTTCGATCAGGGCCGGGTTGGGGAATTTGGGGGCGCCGGTGACGCCGCCATAGAAGATGTCGAAGCGCTGGGCGACATGCACCGCCAGAACGTCGATCAGGCGCGGATCGAACGGGCCCCGGAGATCGCGCGTCCAGTTGGCGCCGACCGCGGCCGAGATGTTGGTCGCATCGGTGGCCACGACGTCGGCGGCGTCCTTGTATTTCTTGGCGACCTCGTCGAGCACGCGCTTGAACGGCGGCTGGCCGAAGCGCTCCTCGTTGGGGAAATAGCCGCCGACGAAGAAGGGCTCGCCCTTGGGATTGAGGAAGATGGTGAGCGGCCAGCCGCCCTGATAGCCCATCGTCTGCGCGGCAGCCTGATAGAGCTGGTCGATGTCGGGACGCTCTTCGCGGTCGACCATCACCGGGACGTAATTCTCATTGATGAAGGCCGCGAGTTCCGCGTCGGAGAAACTCTCCTTGTTCATCACATGGCACCAGTGGCAGGCGGTATACCCGACGGACAGCAGAATCGGCTTGCCGGAAGCTTCGGCTTCGGCAAAAGCGTCCTGGCCCCACGGGTACCAGTGGACGGGATTCTCCTTGTGCAGGAGCAGATAAGGGCTGGTTTCCTCGGTGAGGCGGTTGGTGCTCATCTTGTTCTTCCGGTGAGATGCGCGAGCGCGCATTGTTGCGGGACTGATTTGGACGAAGCTTTACGCGCGGACACGCGCGCTCACAAGAAGTCAGGCCGTCGCCCTCTAGGGTTGCGGGTAAATTGGTGAATTGCCGGAGGTCTTATGCGGCGCGACGAGACGATCTTTGCCTTGGCAAGCGGGGCCGGCCCGGTGGCGGTGGTGCGCGTGTCAGGACCGGCGGCGCGGTTTGCGGTCCAGATGGTGACGCGCAAAACCCCGCCACCGCCGCGCCGGGTAGTGCTGCGAGCCTTGCGCACCGGTTCGGGCGAAATTTTCGACCGCGGCCTGGTGCTGTGGTTTGCCGCACCCGACAGTTTGACTGGTGAAGACGTTGTCGAATTCCAGGTTCACGGCGGCCGCGCGGTGTTGACGGCGTTGACCGCGGCCTTGCAGGCGATCCCAGGTGTGCGACTGGCCGAGCCCGGCGAATTCACCCGGCGCGCCGTGGAGAACGGCAAGCTCGATCTGACCCAAGCTGAAGCCGTTGCCGATCTTGTTGCTGCCGAAACCGAAGCCCAGCGCCGCCAAGCCCTGCGGCAATATGACGGGGCTCTCGCCGCGCTGACCGACGGCTGGCGCAGCGACCTTGCCAGGGCGCTGGCCTGGGCCGAAGCGGCGATCGACTTCTCCGACGAAGAACTGCCTGAGGATGTGATGGCCGATGCGCGCCAGGCCGCGGCGGTGGTGCAGGACGCCATCGCCATCCGTCTCGGCGAAGCGCGGCGCGGCGAGATGGTGCGCGATGGTTTGGTCGTGGCCGTGGTCGGCGCCCCCAATGCCGGCAAGAGCTCACTGGTCAACGCCCTGGCGGGCCGCGATGTGGCGATCGTCTCCGAAGCCGCCGGCACCACGCGCGACATCATAGAAGTGCGGCTGAACCTCGGCGGCTATGCGGTCGTGCTGGCCGATACCGCCGGGTTGCGCGCCGCCGCCGACCATGTGGAGGCCGAAGGCGTCCGCCGGGCACTGGCCCGGGCCGAAGCCGCCGACCTGGTGGTGCTGGTGAAGGATGGGAGTGCGCCGGCTAATGGCCTGGAAGGTAATAGTAAGTTAGACAGCAATACTGTCTTAACGGTGTGGAACAAGGCTGATTTGCCATGGCCGGAGCCGCGCGACGGCCTCTGTCTGTCGCTGAAAACCGGCGAGGGGCTGGACGCCGTGGTGGAAGCACTTGCCGCTGCGGCGCGAGCGAAGTTGGAGAGCGGTGGCGAGGTGCCTCTCCTCACCCGCGCCCGCCATCGCGCGGCCCTGGAAGAAGCTGCCGCGGCGCTGGCCCGAGCCGAGGCGCAAGGGGTGCCCGAACTCTTCGCCGAAGACCTCCGCCTCGCCGTCCGCGGCATCGGCCGCCTCGCCGGCCGGGTCGACGTGGAAGACCTGCTCGACCTGATCTTCCGCGACTTCTGTATCGGTAAGTAGCCGGTATTAGGTAGCAGAGTTCCAAGCGCGTTGTTAACCAACACGTTAGGAACAACTCTAAATGCGATTGCGCTTGAGTCGGTGCGTGCATATGTAACATGTCAAGCGAACAATGCAGGAACAAAAGGATAGGTGGTATAAATGCGATTCGGGGGAGATTGGGCAATGAAGCAGCTTCTAAACGCATGCTTGGTTGTGCTCGGAATCGTGAATATCGCCCTGTTTTTGGTTTGGCTTTCGATTATTCGAGTTACGGCAATCACGGGCACTGCTGCCAAGGAAACATACTAC